>CALXSS010000014.1 GCA_944391225.1 uncultured Clostridia bacterium | reverse complement strand
CATAACAGGGAGAAAACCGCGTAGCTATGCGATTTGCTCCCTATTATTATTTTTTAACTGTCGAAAACGGGATTATAACAGAAAACATTTGCAATGTCTACTGTTTTTTAATGAATTTTTTATGAATTATACAAAAAAAGTTAATTTGCATAACAGGCTCAAAGAAAATTCCCCCTTATTATTGACAACAGCGCAAAAACAAGGTAAAATAATATAAACAACACACTATTTATCCTACAAGGAGCAATGACTATGTTAGAAAAGCTTGAAGCGCTTGATGCGCGTTTCAATATGATATCCGAAAAGATCAGCGACCCCGAAGTCATAGCCGATCAGGAGACCTGGAGGAGCTACTGCCGCGAGCACAGCGAGCTGACTCCTATAATAGATGAATACCACGTGTATCTTTCCGCCGTCAGAACGGCTGAAGATGACGAGGCTATGCTTGAGGAAACTGACGATGACGAGCTTGTGGAAATGCTGCGTGAGGAAATAGCCGAGGCTAAGCATAACGCCGCAGACAGCGAGGAAAGACTTAAGCTTTTGCTTATACCCAAAGATCCTAACGACGAAAAGAACGTTATTATGGAGATACGCGGCGGCACAGGCGGCGAGGAGGCGGCGCTATTTGCATCGGACCTTATGCGAATGTACGGAATGTACGCAGAATCTCACCACTGGAAAATAGATATACTCAGTTCTAATCCCACAGAGCTTGGCGGATACAAGGAAATATCGTTCCTTATTGAGGGGAAGGGCGCATACTCAAGACTGAAATACGAAAGCGGCGTTCACCGCGTACAGCGTGTGCCCGAGACCGAATCGGGCGGAAGGATACACACCTCCGCTGTAACCGTGGCTGTTCTGCCTGAAGTCGAGGAGGTCGAAGTTGAGATAAACAGAAATGATCTGCGCATAGACGTATTCAGAGCAGGCGGTCCTGGCGGTCAGTGCGTCAATACCACTGATTCGGCTGTCCGCATAACACATATACCTACAGGTATTGTTGTATCTTGTCAGGACGAAAAATCCCAGCTGCAGAACAAGGAAAAAGCCATGAAAATACTGCGCTCAAGAATATATGAGGTCCTTGAAGAGGAACGCAGCCGCGAGATCGCGGATACCAGAAAATCACAGGTCGGCTCCGGTGACAGAAGCGAACGCATAAGAACATATAACTTTCCACAGAGCCGCGTTACCGATCACCGCATAAACATGACGCTGTACAAGCTTGACCAGTTTCTTAACGGCGACATGGACGAAATAATAGAAGCGCTTATAACAAGCGACCAGGCTGCAAAGCTCGCAGCCGGAGAATAGGAGGGGTTAATATGATACATCCATCACTAAAGGGCAAAACTGCTGTTATAACAGGCGGCAGCGGCATTCTCTGCCGCGAGTTCGCTTACACTTTCGCAAGACAAGGCATGAAGGTCGCCGTTCTTGGCAGGACCATGTCCAAGCTTCAGGAGGTAGCTGAAAAGGTCAACAGACTTGGCGGCACAGGTCTTGCCGTGGCGGCAGATGTAACAGACGCAGAGTCTGTAAGATCTGCTAAAGAGATAATCAACAAGGAATTCGGCGCGGTCGATATACTCATAAACGGCGCAGGCGGAAACCATCCACGCGGAACGACCTCAAAAGAGATATACGAGCAGGGCGATATGCAGGATCCGGACACTATATCATTCTTCGATCTCAAGCCTGAAAATTTCAGCTATGTATTTGATCTCAATATAGTAGGCACAGTTATCCCCACTCAGGTATTCCTCCCGGATATGATAGGCAGAGAGGGTGTAAGCGTTATAAATATAGCCTCCATGTCCTCGTACAAGCCTATAACGCGCGTAAGCGCTTATTCAGCAGCAAAAGCAGCTATAATGAATTTCACTCAATGGCTTGCAGTGCACTTTGCCCAGGCAGGCGTAAGAGTAAATGCGATAGCGCCGGGTTGGTTTGAAACCGTTCAGAATCAGGAGCTGCTGCATAATCCTGACGGCTCGCTCTCGTCAAGGGCAAAAAAAGTCATAGCTCACACGCCTTACGGCAGGTTCGGACTGCCTGAGGAGCTTTGCGGAACTCTGCTCTTCCTTGCCGATGCTGAAATGTCTGGCTTCGTTACAGGCGCAACCATACCTGTTGACGGTGGATTCTCTGCATACGGCGGAGTATAATAATGCAGAGCTTTGAAAACAGCCCTCAGATAGTCGCGGCAAAGGATTTTTTGCGTGACTTTTTCACCAATATGCTCGACGTCATCGCCGGCTCTTTCAGGGCATTCTATGAATGGCTTAAAAATGTGCCGTTGCCGGTACCGCCAACGATGCTGAAACTGTTCAGCAACAACAAGGCTAATTTTATACTTTTTTCGGTGTTCGTGCTGTATATTCTTTATATAAATATAAGAACCTATATGCTCTTTGTCACCGATAAAAAGCACGCGGTTAAAAAACGTGAGAGAGTGCCGGAAAGCAAACTATTCAGGTATATGTGGCTTGGCGGCGCGCCGGGCGCAGCGCTTGCAATGCTTTTCTACAGGCACAAAACACATCATAAGAATTTCACTGTTACGGTTGTTATTCTATTGTTTGTTCAGCTTATATTGTTCAGCTTTGTACTTGGCTTTCTTGGTTTCTGGACATTTTTCTGATAAAATAGACTAAAAATCCGGTTTTTTAATAAAAACACTATAGAAATCAGCAGAGTATTGTGTTATAATATAAATATACAAAAGCCGCTTTGCGGCAGAACGGAGAACCAAAATGGAATTAAAGGACTTGATCACAGGCTCAAACGAGCGGCTAAGGATCATTCAGGAGCTTGTACCGGGCAAGCAGATCACGCTTGCGCATATAATAGCAAGCCCAGATCCTATTTTATACCATAAGCTTGGTCTTAACCCGGAGCTGGATTTTACCGGAAGCGCTATAGGCATTCTTACGGTCAGTCCGGCGGAGACTGCTATTATCGCAGCTGACATTGCAACAAAATCAGCTAATGTTGACCTTAGCTTTGTTGACAGATTTTCAGGCACCCTTATAATCACAGGTCTTATTTCAGATGTTGAATCCGCGCTCTCGGCAATAGTCTCATACTGCCGTGACAGACTTGGATTTACTGTTTGCGAGCTGTCAAAAACATGAAGAAAATAATACTTGTCGGCAGATCTGAGGCAGGGAAAACGACGCTTACTCAGGCTCTTAAAGGCGAGAACATACACTATCACAAAACTCAGTATGTGAACAGATTTGATGTCATCATCGACACGCCGGGAGAATATATACAGACTAAAAATTTTGGTAACGCGCTTGCCATGTATACATTTGAAGCAGATGTTGTAGGCATTCTTGTAAACGCCTGCGAGCCGTATTCACTGTTCCCGCCTGCCGTCACACCGGTTTGCAACCGTGATGTTATTGGGATAATTACACATATAAACAGTCCTCACGCCAATCTGCCACAGGCAAGACGCTGGCTTGAGCTGGCAGGCTGTAAAAATATATTTGAGGTGGACAGCAAGACCGGTGACGGTGTATGGCAGATACTTGAGTATCTGCGCGAGGACGGCGATGTCATGCCCTGGGAAGATGAAAAACAAAAATGATATTTTAGGGGCTGTATCAATATATGCAGACCTCATAATGCGAAAGGAACAAAGCAGGTAAGCCATTTTTTATGGATCACTGCATTTGTTTCTAAAGCCCTGCGAGGCTGTTGCATACTTTTTGAGTTTTTGCAGCAGTCTCTTTTTTCTTTCCAAAAAAGTTCTTTGATATGTTGGTATTTGCATATCTGTTATACAGACAATTGATAGCTTGCCGATTTCTCGTAGTGGCAGATTATCTGCCCGCATTCAACAGCGATAACGACTGATGGATATATCCACCCCTACAAACCACAACATTTTAATATGAACCAAAAAGGCGCTGCAAAACTCAATGAGCTTGCCGCGCCTTTCCTATATTATATGCTTTTGCAGATTATAGATCCTCTACATTTCCTCCAAAATACTTATAAGCCTCCTGCATTTGAATGTCCACAGTAGTTTCAAGCTGCTCAAATACTTCCTTGAGCTTGATCTGAGTCGGAACATCCAACACTCCAGTATCTGTAAGCCCATTATCGCTTTGGAATTTTTTCACAGCATCATAAAGATCAACATTGAAAACATCATTTCCAAGATTTCCAATGAAATATCCCATTATTGAAAGCCTTTCCTTTGCTGCGCTTACATTTTCTCCTGACCCTCCTACAGAAACAGGAGTCAGAAAGTCAAATTTACTGTAGCTTGATGTATCTATCTTCTTATAATAATTATCAACGTATTCATCCGGCGTAAGTCCTTCTCCATTGATCTTATTGCCGTTTCTTGTAAGATACTGACCAATTGTAAGCTTTAATACCATTCCGTTATTCAGGCTGTATGTACTCTGGATCACCGCTTTTCCATAGGTCTGCTCGCCCATGAGTATTCCGGTTTTTGATTCCTGTATAGCGCTTGCAAGTATTTCAGCCGATGAAGCTGTATTTCCATTTACAAGTACAACCATTTTGAACGGCGCGACGTCAAGATCCGACTCGTATGTGTAGTTCATTTCTGAATTTCTGTACTGCACATCAACTATCTTTCCACTTGGTATTGTCTGTTTTGCAATATCGACAGCCGCTGAAAGAAGTCCTCCCGGATTGTTGCGCAGATCAAGAATGACATCTGTTACTCCTGCCTCACGCAAAGTCTCTGATACCGCAGAATATTCTGACGCAGTATTTGCAGAGAATGATGAGATCTTTATGTAGCCTATATTTCCCTCAAGTATACCGCCTGTAACTGTACTGTCATTTACCGCGGTGCGAGTTCCTGTTATCTCAAGCTCTGTTCCGTCGCGATCTACTGTTATAAGAACAGTTGTGCCAAGCTCACCTATAACAAGATTCCTTACCTCGCTCGTGCTGCTGCCCACAACGCTTACTCCATCGACCTTTACTATTTTGTCGCCTACCTTGAAGCCGCTCTGCTCTGCAAGTCCGCCCTCCTCAACAAAACCGACTATCTCAACATATTCGCCCGCCTGCTGCATATTAATGCCCAGTCCGTAAAAGGTTTTGTTCAGGTTGTTTGTATACTCAACATATTCGCTGTATGTATAGAAATCAGAATAATCATCTATGCTGTGCAGCGCCGCCTTTAACAGCGCCACAAGAGCTGCATCGCCGTTTTCGCCAAGATAGCTTGAAATACCAATATTCATTATATCCTCTGCTGTATATGTATCATCAAGATACAGATCAGCTATATACTGTGATATAAGCTCATATGCCTGGTATTCAACGCTTACCCTTCCGGATTCCTCAAGCTTTTCAAAATTACTTAGTTCTTCCGCTTCCTCTGTCGCTTCCGGCTGCTCATCTGCCTCCGCCACTATCGTTTCAGGCGATGCGTAATCGGTAACTATATCATTATTTCCCTCTGCAAACACCGATACGCCCGGTATTGCAATTGCCGCTGCGATAAACAGTGACATCAAGCTTCTTCTAACCTTATCCATAAACTATAATCTACCTTTCTATAATTATTCTCATGCTGTTTTTATATTTATCTCCGCCCGTATCAAGAATATATTCAAGCCTTACCATTCCGCCCTCACTATCAAGATTGCTCTCAACAAGACTCGTGTGCAGCTTCATTTGTATATCACCATATGGTGTGCTATAGACAAATTCTGTGCTCTTTCCTGCCTCATACCGCATCTGCGACCGTATATCGCCGCTGCGGCTGACAGTTACAGTGCCGCCGTCTATCCTTATCATATTCAGATACTCATTTACTCTGTATTTAATATAGAATTTACCCTTTTCTGTTCTGTATGTTCCAACGGCGCTTTCTTCTATTCTGTCAGTTTCACCCGCCGATGTCTGATCATTTATGACCCTGATCCTGAACTCACCGTGATTTTTAGTATTTTTCAATGTCAACCTTGCTCACCTGTCCGTTGATCTTTGTTTCAAGGAATATACTGCCAAGCTCTTCAAAGCTCTCTATGCTGTCGCTCACATAATAATGATACCTGTCCTGCTCGGCTGCCGGAGAATGACGCAGATTCCCTCCAAGCTTTTTGATAAGATACTTTGCTACCTCCTCGCCAGGACTTATGAGCTGCACCCCATCGCCCATGTATCTTGAAATAGCATTTTTCAAAAGAGGATAATGTGTGCAGCCCATTATAAGCGTATCCACGTCGGCTGCGCGTATATCCCTTAAGTATTCATCAATAACAAGCTCTGTCACCTTTGTATCAAAATGACCGTTCTCGACCAACGGCACAAACAGCGGACACGCCTGCTCGAAAGTTTTTATCTCGCTGTCGTACTCGTTTATGTATTTCTGATACGCTCCGCTGTTTATTGTGGCAGTTGTTCCTATTATCCCTATCCGCTTGTTTTTTGTAACGCGTACAGCCTCATATCCTGCTGCGTCTACCACTCCAACTATAGGAACATCAAACTCTCTCTTTATATGCGGCAATGCGGCAGATGACGCCGTTCCGCATGCAATTACGATTATTTTAACATCATGACTCAGCAGAAAATTAATATCGCTGTGAGTGTATTTCAGTATTGTTTCCTTTGAACGGGTACCATACGGCACACGTCCGGTATCGCCGAAATAGATTATGCTCTCGTTCGGGAGCAGCTTCATTATCTGCTTTACCGCCGTAAGACCGCCCAGTCCCGAATCAAACACACCAATGCTTCTGTTATCCATTATTTCACTCTCTCCAGCGCAAGATCAATAAGCTTATCAAGCAGCTCGGTATAGCCTGTGCCTACCGCGCCCCAGAGCTTAGGATACATGCTTATATTTGTAAATCCGGGCAATGTGTTTATTTCATTAAGTATTACGCCGCCATCAGCGTATTTTACAAAGAAATCAACACGCGAAAGCCCCTGTCCGTCCAGCGCCTTGAACGCTCTAACAGAATACTCCCTTATCTTTTCTATAGTCTCATCAGGAAGCTCTGCCGGAATAACAAGCTCCGTTGAATCATCCACATATTTCGCGTCAAAATCATAGTATTCTACAGTCGGCTTGATCTCGCCGACAGTTGCCGCTTTTACATCTGAATTTCCGAGCACGGCGCATTCTACCTCATGACCGTCTATAAATTCCTCAACAAGTATCCGCCTGTCGAAGCATGCGGCAAACCTGAGCGCCTCCTCAAGCTCAGCACGATCGTGCGCCTTGCCTATACCCACAGACGAGCCAAGTCTTGCCGGCTTGACAAAGCAAGGATAACCAAGCTCTTTTTCTATATCATCTGCTCTCTTTTTAAAATCCTCGTCAGCTGTGACCACTGTCCATTTAGCCTGCGGGATACCCGCAGCCTCAAATACTACCTTTGAAAATGTCTTGTCCATGCCTATTGCTGAGGAGAGCACTCCCATACCGACATACGGTATATGCGAAAGCTCAAACAAGCCCTGCACTGTGCCGTCCTCGCCATATTCGCCGTGAAGAACGGGGAATATCACATCTATACCGATGACCTCGCATTTATCGTCGCAAACAACTATACCGTGCTGTGACGCATCAGGAGAGATGAACGCTGTTTTAAGCTGACTATCCTGTTTTTCCCAGTCGCCGTTCTCTATCAGCTCCCAGCTGCCGCTGTAAAGCAGCCATTTACCAGTCTTTGTTATACCTAAGATATATATATTATACTTATCCTTATCCAGATTATTCAATATCGATGTTACAGATTTCTGAGATATATCGTGTTCAGGCGATTCACCGCCGAATATTACACATACATTCTTTTTTGAATTCATACTATTCTCCATTCCGCCGCCGATCCGCGGCATTTACGGCTGATGCGTCTAAATGTTTGCATATATACGCATTTTCGCGCCTATTTGTATTGCTGTATACCTCTTTATAATACTCCTTTTCATCTAAAAAAGCAAGCAATATAATAAAGATTTATAAAAAATTTAAAATTTTCTGAGTTTTTCCAGTATATCAGTAAAATATTCCGGAAGCTCTGAGTCAAATTCCATAAGCTCGCCAGTTGTTGGATGAACAAAGCCTATAGTCTTGGCGTGAAGCAGCTGCCCGTTTGTCTTAAATCTCTCTTTTTTTATGCCATATACAGGATCACCGACGATACTGTGACCTATATACGACATATGTACCCTTATCTGATGCGTTCTGCCTGTTTCAAGAGTACATTCGACAAGACAATACCCCTTGAATCTTTCCAACACCCTGTAATGTGTCACTGCCTCTCTGCCGCCCTCTATAACTGCCATGCGCTTTCTGTCTATAGGATGTCTGCCTATAGGCTTATCTATTACTCCCTCATCCTCGCGTATATTCCCGTTTACGATGCAGTAATAGCGGCGCAGCGCTTTACGCTCCTTCAGCTGCGCAGCCAGAGACTCATGCGCGGCGTTTGTTTTTGCCACGACCAGCAGACCCGATGTGTCCTTGTCGATGCGGTGAACTATCCCGGGGCGTATTACTCCGTTTATCCCGCTGAGACTGCAATGATAAAGCAGACCGTTCACCAGTGTTCCGTCAGGGTTGCCCGGCGCCGGATGCACAACCATACCCTGCGGCTTATTTACCACTATGAGCTGATCGTCCTCATACACAATATCAACTGGTATATCCTGCGGCAGAGCCTCTAAGGTCTCCGGTTCGGGAACGCTTATCTCTATCCTCTCTCCGCCCATGAGCTTATATTTTTTATATGCCGCCGCCCCGTTTACAGCCACAAGCCCCTCCTCTGTGAGCTTGGCTGCATAGCTGCGCGAAAGCTCAGTGTGCTCAGATATATATTTGTCAAGTCTTTCAGATGTCTTTTCCTCAGCGGTGAGCACTATCTCATTCATCAGGCTTCTCCTTTTGACTATCCGTCTTATCGAAGAAAAAAACATATATCACCGCTGCCGCGGCGCCCAGAACTATGGCAATATCAGCTATATTGAAAACCGGAAAATCAAACCATTTTATAGATATGAAATCAACAACAAAGCCATATGCTATCCTGTCTATCGCATTTCCAAGCGCGCCGGCAAAGAGCATTGCCACTGCTCCGCGCAAAAGACCATGCTCCGGCTTTTTCATTATCCAGAACACTACCGCCGCTATGCAGAACAGCACCGATACTGCGCTCAATATACCTGTGTTGCCGCTGAGCAGCGAAAATGCTGCTCCGGTGTTTTTAACATATATGAAATCAGACACGAAAGGCAGCTCCCCGAATATCTCTCCGGGCGTACAATTCCCCATTATCCATGCCTTTACCAATCTGTCGGCTGCCAGAACTGCCGCTGCGGCTGCCGCCCACACTACTGTTCCGGCTTTGAAACTCATTTTTCTCATAGGATCCTCTTATAAATATATTTTCAGCAAATGCCCCAGAAAAACAGCTCACTGCAAACCGTCGTTACCCATGCACTAAGGCGAGTGTTTCAAACGGTATGCTGCGCTTTTCTGCCGCCACTTATTCTTATCACTTAGATATATGACCTATCGCGGCAAATATCTCGCTTTCTGTCACATCTCTCGTCTGCATGACCTCGCCTATACGCAGCGGCAGAACAAATTTCAGCTTCCCTGCCGTTTTCTTTTTATCCTTCTGCATAAAATCATACACTCTTGACGGATCATCTATTTCAGCTCTGATCTCAAATCCATATTCTTTCAGAACCGACTCTATATCCTCAAGCTCCTGCTCGCTTATCATTTTTCGCTCTTTTGATATATATGCTGCCGCCGCCATTCCTAATCCTACACATTCGCCGTGAGTTTTCTTGAAATTAAACGATGATTCGACAGCATGACCTATGGTATGACCAAAATTCAATATCGCTCTCAGCCCGTTTTCCTTTTCGTCCTGCTCTACTACCTCGGCCTTTATCTCACAGTTGCGCTTCGCCATCTTTATGAGCACGTCAGTATCGAGCGATCTTACCTCTGCCGTGTTTTCCTTTAAAAATGCATAGAACGCGTTATCGCGTATCACTCCATGCTTTATTACCTCGCCCATGCCCGAAATAAACTCTCTTTCAGGCAGAGTTCTCAGCGTGCTTACATTGATGTACACGAGCCGCGGCTGATGAAACGCGCCAAGTATATTTTTACTATCCATAAAATCAATACCTGTCTTGCCGCCGACTGAGCTGTCAGACTGCGAAAGCAGTGTTGTTGGTATCTGCACAAAATCAATGCCTCGCATATATATCGCCGCAGCAAAGCCTGCCATATCGCCTACTACTCCACCGCCCAGAGCAAGTATCATACTCTTTCTGTCAAGACCGTTCTCTATACACGCCCGGCAGATACCGAGTATCGACTCCATATTCTTGTTTTCCTCTCCGGCAGGGAACGCATATACCGCGCTTTTATAGCCGTCCCTTTCGAGAGTTTTCACAAGCTCGTCTGCATACAGCCCCTCTACATTTGAATCTGTCACTATGAGCAGCTTTTCAGGCGCGTTTATCGCCCTCAGCTCCTTTGCCAGCCCGTCAAAGCTGTCGGTAAAGCATATGTCATATGAATTTAATCCCAGATCTACACGTAATCTATCCAATATTTTCACTCCTTTTCATTTTCAAGCGTGAGCGACGCGCACGCGTTAAGGCTCATACCCGCCCTGCTGCCTGAAATATATTCATAATATCCCGCTGCCGCTATCATCACCGCATTATCGGTACACAGCACAAGAGGCGGACAATAGACATTTATGCCCTTTTCGCCTGCCATTTTCCGCATCTTGTCCCTTAAAGCTGAGTTTGCTGCAACACCGCCTGCAAGAACTATTTTATCCGAATCTCTGCGCTGCGCAGCCTCTATTGTATGCTCGCACAACGCGTCTGTTACTGCATTCTGGAACGAAGCGGCAATATCAGCCCTGCTGTATTCCTCGCCGCGCTGTTCCAGCCGATGTATATGATTTATGACCGCTGTCTTTACACCGCTGAATGAAAAGTCAAGCGACGCCTTATCATTTTTATCAATCTTATCCATTCTTACGCGCGGAAACTCTACCGCGTGAGGATCTCCCTCTTTTGCCAATGCGTCGATCTTTGGACCGCCCGGATAGCCCAGTCCGAGAACTCTCGCTATCTTGTCGAAAGCCTCGCCGGCGGCGTCATCGCGCGTCATACCCATTATCTCATATTCCGTATAGCCCTTGGCATATACTATATGACTGTGTCCGCCGGAGGCTACAAGACACGTAAACGGCGGCTCCAGCTCCGGATGAGCCGCATAGTTGGCACAGATATGCCCCTTTATATGATGCACCGCCACAAGCGGCTTTTTTAAAGCATATGCAAGAGCCTTAGCCGTTGAAACACCTACAAGCAAAGCCCCTACAAGACCCGGACCATAGGTAACCGCGATAGCGGTTATATCCTCCCACGTCACTCCCGCCTGCTCAAGCGCACTGTCAACGACCGCATTTATCGTTTCAATATGACGCCTCGACGCGATCTCCGGCACCACTCCTCCGTATACCTTATGTATCTCTATCTGTGAATCTATGACATTTGACAGTATCTCTCTGCCGTTTTTCACAACTGCCGCTGCAGTTTCATCACATGAGCTCTCTATTCCCAATATATATATATCCTGCATCTCTATGCCCGTATACCTTTCATTTTTATAACCTGCTCAGCTCAAGCGTCATTATGAGCGCGTCGCCGTCAACATAATAATTTCGCCGCAAAGCCGTTTCACTGAAGCCGTTCCTGCTGTACAACCGCTCCGCCGATGCGTTCCCCGAACGCACCTCGAGCATCATTCTGTCGCAGCCGCTCCGCCTCGCCTTTTCTATAAGCATATTCAGCAGCGCGCCGCCTATGCCCTGCCTGCGCATATCGCTCCTGACAGCTATGCGCGATACCTCCGCCGTCTCGTAAATACACCATACTCCGGCAAAGCCGACTCTTATACCCTGCGACTCCGCTATATAATAATGAGCAAATTCCTTTTCAAGCTCGCCCCTGTACTGCTCCTCCGTCCAACCGGTGCGGAACACATCACAATCAAGCGATGACACGAAAGGAATATCCTCCTCTGTCATTTCTCTTATTCTCAAATCTATATCCCCCAAAAAAAACATCTTATTTATCCTCTACAGGCAGCTTTTCGGCTATATCCACGAGCGCATCGTATATCTCGCCAGCTGTCTGCTCATACTCCTCATCATCTCCGCCAAACGGATCAGATATATCGCCCTCGTCTCCGGCATATTCCTTAAGAGTATACACCTTGCCAGGCGCCATTGACGCTATAAGCTGCTTATGCGCTCCGGTCATAACAAGAATTATATCCGCTGCGCTTATAAGCTCGTCTGTAAGCGGCTTGGTGCGGTGACTACTAAGATCTATGCCGCGCGCCGCCATCGCTTTTACTGCCTCATCAGTTGCCTTTGCGCCAATTTCCGCAAACACTCCAGCGCTGTCGATAAGTACATCAAGATCATTTTTCACCGCTATATCATTGAGCATTGCTGCAGCCATTGCGCTGCGGCAGGTATTCCCGGTACATACAAATAATACCTTTAACGGTCTGGTCTCACTCATTATCACTCCAACTCCTTTCCCAAAATATGTCTTACTCAGACATGTATAACACGCTGCGCTGCTGCCTTATAAAGCCTGTTTCGCACTGCGAGCCCATATCCATCTCGCTCCTCAAACTCGGCGAACACTACCTCAACGCCCAGCCTGTCAAACTCGCGCAGCATTGCAAATAGATTCCTTGCATATTCACGGTTTGTCTTTCCTCCGCACAGTATCACGGCGCTGTCGTATGCGTTTTCTGACATTGTAAGCACTCCACACACCTTATCGGCATTTTCTTCAAGCAGCTCGCCTATCTTACGCCGCGCCGCCGCCATATCGCCCTCTACAACAGTTACCTCAGCCTCCGGCGCATAGTGCTTATACTTCATTCCCGGACACCTCGGCCTCTCGCCCTCGTCAAGCGATCTCAGTATATTCGGATCTATTACCGCCTCGGGAACCACACTCTTTATCTGCTCATATGTTATGCCGCCCGGTCTCAGCAGGACCGGAATGACGCCTGAGGCATCAACTATTGTCGATTCCACCCCCACATCACAGCTGCCTCCGTCTATAACGGCATCTATCCTGCCCGTCATATCATCTATAACATGTCTCGCCTCTGTGGGGCTCGGCTTTCCTGATAAGTTAGCGCTCGGCGCCGCTATCGGCACTCCCGCTGCGCGTATCAGCCGCTGAGCAGTTTCATTCTCAGGATACCTTACAGCTACTGTATCCATTCCTGCTGTCACAGTATCGGGTATCGCTCCGCTCTTTTTCAGTATCACTGTGAACGGTCCGGGCATGAACGCCTCTATAAGTGCCCTCGCCTTTTCACTGCATTCTGCTGTGAGCCTGTCTATATCAGTAACATCAGCAATATGAACTATCAGAGGATTATCGGACGGTCTGCCCTTTGCCTCATATATCTTTTTTACCGAATCCTCCCTGAAAGCGCTCGCTCCAAGACCATATACCGTTTCTGTAGGGAACGCCACAAGTCCGCCTCCGGCTATTATTTTTCCTGCTTTTTCTATCGATCGTTCATCTGTTCCAAGTATCAAAGTTTCCATACTCCGTCACCGGGCGTCACTCTACAGTACAGCTGCGTATTAGCTCATTCTTGATATTCCACAGCTTTTCTGATAAATCCACATAATATTTATGCGGATTCTCAAATCTTTTGAGTTCCTCCCAGAGACCATCCACCTCCATACCACAGTATTCTTTCAACACATCCACAGACGGCGTTTCATATACACATCTGCCTTTTTCAAATATCCTCTTGAGCAGCGGACGAACATAATAATCTGTCACGCGCTTTCTTTTCCACGTAAATTCAGGATCGAACAGCTCATACGGCTTTGATGTGTCTATCTCCTCATCATGCAATGTCACCACATCGGCAATTGCCTTGGCTGTGTTCTTGTCATACAAGCGATAAAGCTGCTTAAAGCACGGCGTTGTTATCTTTGCCACATTTTCACTTATCTTTATTTTCGGTATTATCTCGCCGTCCTCGTCCTCTACGCCTACAAGCTTATATACTCCACCCATTACAGGGTTTGATCTTGAGGTGATGAGCCGTTCGCCTACTCCGAACAAGTCTATTTCCGCGCCCTGTATGAGCATGTCTCTTATGATATATTCATCAAGCGAGTTTGATGCTACTATTGAGCAATCACTGTACCCTGCCTCATTAAGCATCTTGCGGCATTTCTTTGAAAGATATGTTATATCTCCTGAATCTATACGCACGCCTTTCGGTCGCTTTCCTAAAGGCTTGAGTACCTCGTCAAAGGTTTTTATTGCGTTTGGAAGTCCTGATTTTAACACATTATATGTGTCTATAAGCAATGTGGTATCATCAGGATAATTCTTGGCATACGCCTTGAACGCCTCAAGCTCACTGTCGAACATCTGTATCCAGCTGTGAGCCATAGTGCCCAGCGCCGGAACTCCAAATTTTTTATCGGTAAGCACATTGGATGTTCCGCTGCAGCCCGCAATATACGCAGCGCGCGCTCCATATATCGCCGCATACGCTCCCTGAGCACGGCGCGCGCCAAATTCCATTACAGCCCTGCCGCTGGCGGCGCGGGCTATCCTGTTCGCCTTCGTAGCAATGAGCATCTGATAATTAATAGTCAGCAGCAGCATCGTTTCTACAAACTGCGCCTGTATAGACGGTCCTCTAACTATAACTATAGGCTCGCCCGGGAACACCGGCGTTCCCTCCGGCACCGCCCAGACATCGCATTCAAATTTGAAATCAGCAAGATATTGCAAAAAGCCCTCTGAAAACATATTCTTTCCGCGGAGATATTCAATATCATCGTCCGAAAAATGCAGATCACTGAGATACTCTATAAGCTGCTCCACGCCTGCCATTATGGCAAATCCGCCGCCGTCTGGTATACTTCTGAAAAACATATCAAAGTACACCGTCCTGTCCTTAAAGCCCTCATTGAAAAATCCGTTCGCCATAGTTATCTCATAAAAATCGGTCAGCATTGTAATATTATCTGCCGCTCTCATTCCTTTTGCCATTGGCTTTTCTCCTTTCCCGCTTGCGTTATTCCATATATCTAATTACAGCTCTTACTCCCTTTTCATTTTTTACATCAGTATGCAGAATAAATCCGTCATCATTCATGAACCGCTCCATGTATCCGTTGCTTGTATACGGACACAGGATCCAGTAATTGTCGGGCACGTTTATATTCTCCAGCATATCCAGAGTAGGTATGTATACCATATCCTTCAGATAATTATGATACGCTGTTTTGCTCAGATCAGCGACCAATGACCGGGTATAATTCCAGTAATGTGAGTGATCGCCCGCAACTGCGTTTTCACGCTCATCATATGTCAGAATGATCTCATTAGTCGTTTCCATTATCCTTGCCCGCTCCTGAGTTGTAAATTCCTCAAGAAAGCCTCCGTTCAGCCAGCGGCGCAGATCGCTCGTTTCCCATTCGTTGCTGTCGTTATCGAACGGCATATAGCCTATGCAATCCTCAGTCATCAGCAGCATGCTGCCGTCATTATAGCTTTCAACTATCTCCCATACGATGGGCTCGCCGTTGATCCTGCCAAACTCCATGCGCCTGTTGGGAAGATGTATATAAAAAAGCCCGGTGAATGCAGACATTGATACGGTTATCAATATTATTTTCCGTATTGACGCGCTGACTATACCTATAAGGCAGACAAAAAACAGTATATCTATACAATTAGTGAACAGGAACATATGCTTTGCAATATCCGCCTCGCCATTGCTCATAATAGGCAGCAGCAGATTTATCCACAATCCAAGGATCAGGATATCAAGAGCACATATCATATATTTGCGCTGCGGGCTCTCTATCTTATGGTTATGGATATAAAATATATTCATAAACAGCATATACAGCGTTATCACAATAAACGCAGCGAATACCACCCACGGCTCGTACAGAAAACGCAGCGCGACCCTGAGCTTTGACCAGCCGCTGAACTTGTCTGTTATCTCCATAGGCACATCAGTTGAGTTGCCCAAGCTCGGCGGTCGGATATACGCGGAATTCTCTATCGCCACATTGAGCTCCTTTATAAGCCTTACAGGATGCCTGAGATAAAACGCAGCTATATCAACTTTTGAAACAATATCAAAAAAACCGTGTTCAAACTCATCTGAGTTTATATCTATCGGATATTCATCCTCATCCATATACGCGTGTGTATTGGCAAGAACTGCATATTCCTCGTTCACTCCCAGTTCCCTGAGATCCGCTGCCGGATCGTCGCTTTCCTTAAGCATCCCAAAAAATACCGCCTGATATGTTGTGTCTCTGTTCATCCAATCAGGTATTGAATTATACAGACCAACTATGCCTATAATACACACTGCTGCCGCCGCCAAAACTCCTGCCTTGAACAGCTTGTCCTTCCTCATTATCATTATAAGCACCGCAAATAATGCCAGCACAAGCGAATATGGCACATTAGCCAGCTTCGCTCCCGCAAAAAAATACAGCGACACAAAAAAACCGAATGCTTTTGGAAGGCTTGGCCGCTTATATATCAACATGCCAAACGCTATAAGCATCATCAAAGCAGTATATTGCAGCGGTTCGCCGTAAAACGAATTAAAATACAATAAATATCCCGCGTCACAGAAAATAAAAATAAACAGGATAAACACAGCCATCTGTATCCTTATCCGCGCATCGGCAAAAAATGTGAATATTACCCACGCTGCCACCGATAACATGAACAGATACAATATTGCCATATATACTATATTGTAATCCGACAGCGGACGCCCGTTTATTGCATTCGCTATAACGTTCAGCTCCTTGGAAAGCTTTATTATCAGAAAATGCGGAGATGAATATATATCCTCCTCCTCATTCTGCTGCCACGCCGCGATCATAGCTGAAAACATGCCGTCAGCATCGCCCAGATCCATGACATAATCCTGCTTGAACAGATAATAATGATCAGTATCATCAGCGTACTCTATATTATTTGTCAACAACACGCGCCTGAAATCACCGTTATCACTCAGACCCACATTATCGCCGCTGTACAGCACCGAAAAACCTATTATAAACACAATGATCGCCTGGATAATAGGTATTACCCGCCTTCGCAGTATACTTTCCTTGTTATTATACAAGTCCTCATGTATTCTATTCAAAAAACCACTCTTTCTTTCCGCAAGCGCGTAAAATTCAAGGTGCATCCAAAAGCCGCTTGCCGGATCGCAGCCTCCATACGCTGCCATGACTTACACGGCATATTTATGGATACTGTTTAACCGGTATAGCTGATGCGGGCTTTCAGATGCACCTTTCTGTGCTTGCGTGTTATTTTGTCCGGTATCAGGACATATATCCGCCGCGGCGCGAATATCCGCCGGAACGCTTATTCTCCATACGCCGTTTGCTGTCACGTATCTTTTCCTCACTCTCGTGTTTGAACCGCGACAGCTTGTCTTCAAACGACAATTCCTCGACCGGACGCGCGCTCCAGTCATATGAATCAGGCCGAGCAGACACCTTTGCAGGCTTGGGGCGTTTTGCACGCTCCTGCTTGGGACGCTCCGCTTGTTTCATTGACAAGCTTATTTTTCCATTCTCGTCTATACGGATCACTTTCACCCGTACGCGATCTCCTTTTTTTATAAATGTGTTTATATCCTTTACATATTCACTCGAAAGCTCCGATATATGTACAAGTCCCGATTCCTTTGAACCGATATCCACAAACGCCCCGAAAGGCACTACACTGATAACCGTTCCATCAAGAACGCTTTCCAATTCCGCCATTAAGCTTTACCCCCGTCAGTCCTCTCCTGATATATCAATAAAAATCTTTGCATTGCTCTTAACAAGCCCAAGCTTTTCTGAAGCAATACGCTCTATATATTCATCCGTATTCACCTTTGTTTTCAAATCGTCAATCTCGGCCTGACGTTCCTGTTCCTCTACTATCTTTTTCTCGAGTGATGCTATCTCCGCTCTATATTCTCTTATCTGCGGACGTTGCATAAGCCCCTTGAACACCATTCCTCCGGACGCTATTATTACTGCCCAGATCAGCACAGCTCGCTTATGCCGTGACAAAAATGCGCTCATTATTCGTTTTAGCCTTACCATGGCTGCCTCCTTATAAACTTATACTGAGCAATCGTAAAACCGGATTTTACAATTGTACGTTAATTACAGATACGCGCCATACCTGCGCCTATCCTGCTCCTACCGCCGAACGCGAACAGCTCAGCTTATATCGCCGCCTGCTTCAGCCGCTTTTGCCGCCGCTGCGCTCCTGCGTTTTCTGCAAAGGTTTTTAAACGGTCTTATTAGAATTTTATACAAAAATACCGCCGGTGTCAAGAGTATTTTTAAAATAAATCTAAATATTTTTAAAATTACATCAAATATCACACAAAACACCCTTTTAATTACCTTTGAAACCGTAATATGGTATAAAAAAGCAGCGGCTGCCGCCGCGATGAACTCGTATCCTCTTATCCTGAGTGAATTTGCGTTCCAAAGAAACACCGTAAATACTGCTGCAAATGCTGTCCACCACAGAATGTCAAGCAGGGTATCCGCCACCGCGCCGCATTTTAAAGCGCGGCGCAGCCCGTACAGTATATCCCACAGCAGCAGCATTGACGCCCCGCATATCATCGACGCGAAAAACGCTCCGCTCTCTCCCGTCATTTAAACAGCCCCTCAAATATGCCGCCGCTGTTCCTGCTTTTTGAATACACCGCCGATGTGAACTCGCCGCTTATGCACAGCTCGCCTGTATCGGTGTTCAGCTTGCCTATATTCAGCGCCCTGCCCTTTATAACAAGCTCTCCCATCCCTGTTTTCAGGCTTATTACCGTGTCAGAAAATCCGCGCACCTCATTCACGCCGGAAAGAGTCATTCTTGCCCTGTCCTCAAGGATCAGTGTATGCCTCACAGCGCTCTGTTCATTCTTTGCCATAGCCTACCTCCGCAAATACAATGATTTATACGCCGTCTTTTACGCCGTCATATTCCATTATATTCACAGCGGCACAGGTTAAGAACATGTTTTTACAGCGGCTTATAAAGAGAAGCAGCATCGCCCTTTAACACATGCTCTGCTATTGCCGTGACTTCATACCTGCTCACGCGTTCGCCGAACGTGATCTCAATCACATCTCCGGGCTTTACATCATATGACGCCTTTACAGGACGTCCGTTTACCGCTATCCTCCCGCTGTCGCACGCCTCGTTTGCTACCGAACGGCGCTTTATAAGCCTTGATACCTTTAAGTATTTATCTATCCTCATTCTTTCCTCCGTATACACAAAACCGCCATCACATGGACAGCGGCGATAATATTTCATATTTAAAATTATCCGTTTACAAGATCCTTAAGAGCCTTGCCTGCCTTGAATGCCGGAACCTTTGATGCTGCTATATCTATCATCTCTCCGGTTCTCGGATTCTTTCCTGTTCTTGCTGCTCTTTCTCTTATCTCAAATGTTCCGAATCCTACGATCTGAACCTTATCTCCTTCCGCAAGCGCATTTGATATTGCCTTTACAGCTGCAGCAAGCGCATTTTCAGCATCCTTCTTTGTAAGCTCTGCATCCTGTGCTATAGCTGAAATCAATTCGTGCTTATTCATAATTTATTCCTCCTACGAAAATTGTTTTCTTTATTTAATCGGCATAACAGCCGCTAAAATACATTCTTTATTTTAGTACAAAAACCGTATCTTGTCAATAGTTTATTTTAAATATTTTTGCATTTTTTAGATTTTTCGCGCAAATACGCTGTTTCCGGCTCATTCTCCGCGTTTTTCATCATTTTTAACGCGGTTCCATAATTCGTCCAGTTCTTCCAGACTGAGCTTTGCAATGTCCCTGTTTTCGGATACCGCCTCGTTTTCCATCGCTCCGAACCTGCTTATAAACTTATTCGTTGCCGCAGTAAGCGCCGTTTCCGGATCCGCGCCCAGGAATCTGCCCAAATTTACCACCGCGAACAACAGATCTCCGTATTCCTCGCGGATATGCGCCTCATCACCGGCAGCTGCCGCTTCCGTGACCTCGCCCAGCTCCTCGCTGACCTTTTCCGCTGCACCGTCGATCGTATCCCAGTCAAAGCCGAACCCGCGCGCTTTTTTCTGGACCTTCTCGGCGCGCATCAAAGCCGGAAGGTATTTAGGAACATCTTTAAGCACGCCTGTGTATGTGCTTATATTTTTTTCTTTTTTCTTGTTCTTTTCCCAGTTTGTAAGCGCCTCCTCCTCATTTCCGGCATTGTCAGCTCCAAAAACATGGGTATGGCGGGTTATAAGCTTTGTGCATATCTCCGTCACAACATCGTCAAAATTGAAAGCTCCGCGCTCCTTTGCTATCTGAGCATGGAATACCACCTGCAGCAGCACATCGCCCAGCTCGTTCGCGAACGCATGATCATCACCAAAATCAAGAGCGTCGATAGCCTCGTATGTCTCCTCGATCATGCTCTTCTTTATAGACTGGTGCGTCTGCACCCTATCCCACGGACAGCCGTCCGGCTGGCGCAGCCTCTCCATTATCGCGAGCAGATCTTCTATGGTGTATTTATCCTTTAATTCCATTATTATCACGCCTTTCAAATATTTATGCTGTAATTATAACAGAATCCGAACATTTTTTCAAGCTGTATATCATTTCTTTTCCCTTATCTTTACCGCGCCGAGCATAAAAAGACAGATAACAAACACTGAAAACGCTATTACTGACGTGAACACTGTGCGCGCTATCACGTTTGTGAACGCAAAATGCTCCCCGGCAAAGCTTACCGCCGCCGCTGCCGCAGCGGCGGATACTCCCGGCTTTAACAGTATTCCCGCGTATTCGCGTTTTAAACCGGTATGCACAGAAATAAATACAAGATTTATGACCGCGCCTGTGAAAAATCCGGCACAGGAAGCAAAAACAGCGCCGTAAATATTGTATTCGGGCTTAGACGCGAGTGTCACGGTCAGTGTTATTTTTACAGCCATTGCAGCAAGAGACGATATGAACGGTTTTCCAAGGTGACCCATAGACTGCAACGCCGCTCCTGACAGCTGCATAATACATATAAATATCACCATAGGCGCGGCAAGCCGGAGCATTGGCGCGGAATATGTATTGTGAAAGAGTATGTACAGTATATCGTCGCTCATAAAATACAGACAGACTGAAAAAAACATTCCGGCAGATGCTGAAAGAGTCAGCGCGCGCTCAGTTACTGAGCGGATACGCTCCGCATTGCCAATTGCGGCAGCGCCTGAAATAATCGGTATGATGCTCACGCCAAGTGCTGCCAAAAGCCCCGCGGGAAGATTCAGCACCGTCTGCGCATAGCCCGTATACGCACCGTATACAAATCTTGCTCCCTCCTCGCCCAGTCCTGCCCTCAGCAGGCTGTGGCGAAGCAGCGAGGTATCGCACACAGAAAGCGATGAGCTTACCACAGACATGAAAAGCATAGGCAAAGCAATAGACATAAGCTCGCTCAGTATCTCACGTCTGCCGCATGCGCACACACCTGCATTCCTGTGCGACAGAATGTACCACACCCCCAGCATAAGAGTCGCGGCAAGCTCGCCTATTGTCACGCCACCCGCCGCGCCAGCTGCCGCAAGCTCCGTTCCTCCTCCTATAAGCATCACCGCGAGCGCATATCCGACAACGAGCTTTATAATAGCCTCTATTACCTGTGAAACTGCTGTTGGCAGCATATCTGACGCGCCCTGGAACCCGCTTTTCACCGCTGCGCCGCACGCCACAAAAAATACCGATGGAGCTGCCGCTTTTATGGCTGCGACCGCGCGCGGCTCTTTCATTGCAAGCGCAAAGAAGTCTGCTCCCGCCCACATTATCAAGGCGCCTATCATACCGACAGCCGAAAGCACGGCAGCAGCAGCGCGCACAGTAGCCTCAGCTTTCGCTCTGTCCCTGCGCGCAATTGAACCTGCCGTAAGCTTCTGCACCGCAAACGGCATGCCTGATATTATGAACGACAGGAACATGACATATATGCTGAACGCCGTGTTATATACAGCCATTCCTTCCTCATGTACTATATATGTAAGAGGAATACGAAACACCGCACCCAGTATTTTTGATATGGCATTAGCAGTCATAAGTATGACCGCTCCAGAAAGAAAAGAATTTTTCAACGCTATCACCGCCCGATATATATTTGATACTTGTATTATATTCATATTTATGGTATAATTCTTTTATACCGGAGATGAGTACAAATTCTTCGGAGGCGAAAGGATAAATAATATGGGTACAATAAATACTAAAACCAAGATAAATAAGATAGGCAGAGCTAAGGGCTGCATAGCAGTACCTGGAGACAAGTCAATATCACACAGAGCTGTTATGCTTGGCGCAATTGCCGACGGAACAACACATATAAGCGGGTTTCTTAACGGCGCCGACTGCACCGCTACAATAAACTGTTTCCGCGATATGGGCATAGAAATAGAATGCAGCGGCGACAGCGTTACCGTTCACGGAAAGGGAATGCACGGTCTTAAGGCGCCTGACAAAATGCTATACACTGCAAACAGCGGTACTACCACACGTCTATTATGCGGACTGCTTTGCGGTCAGCCGTTCGATGTTTCCATTACAGGCGATGCTTCTATATGCAGGCGCCCTATGGGCAGAGTTACAAAGCCTCTGTCTCAGATGGGAGCAGACATTGAAAATGAATATTGCCCGCTGCACATCCACGGCTCAGCTCTGCACGGGATAGAATACGATATGCCGGTGGCCTCAGCGCAGGTCAAAACCGCGCTTATTCTCGCCGGACTTTACGCCGACGGCGAAACGTTGATACATGAAAAGGAAAAATCGAGAGACCACACCGAGCTTATGCTCTCTGCCATGGGCGCGGATATACATACAGATGGGCTTGACATCAGGGTAAAAAAGACAGAGCGTCTCAACGCTCAGAATGTTAAGGTACCCGGAGATATATCCTCCGCAGCCTTTTTCATGGTGCTTGGCTCTATTCTGCCCGATTCTGAAATAACTATACTGAACACAGGAATGAATCCGACACGCACGGGTATCATAGATGTTCTTCTTGCTATGGGAGCAGACATTGAAATAACGAACGAGCGTGTTTCAGCAGGCGAAAAAACAGCGGACATGATCGTACGCTCCTCATCTCTTAAAGGAACTGAGATAGGCGGCGACATTATACCGCGGCTTATAGATGAGCTGCCTGTTATAGCGGTAGCGGCAGTTTTTGCGGAGGGTACTACAGTTATACGCGACGCTGCGGAGCTAAAGGTGAAGGAAACCAACAGGATACGCGCTGTGGTTGACGAATTTAAAAAATGCGGCATCGACATTGAGGAAACAGATGACGGCATGATAATACACGGAGGCAAGAGTATACATGGCGCTGATTTTGCTGCCTACGGCGATCACCGCATGGCAATGAGCCTCACAATACTCGCCCAGCTTGCTGAGGGCGATTCCACTCTTGACGATGTGGGCTGCGTTGATGTGAGCTATCCAACTTTCTTTGATGACTTTTACGGGCTGAAGTATTAAAAAATTAATATTGCATACAGCCCCAATGTTAAACCGAACTAAAAAACACCCCCGAAACCTTAGCTTACGCTCCGTTTCGGGGGTGACTTTATTTTTATTATTTCTTCTTTCTTGCTGCGCTCTTTGCTCTGAGATCTGTTTTTAGTATACGCTTGCGCATGCGCAAATGATTCGGGGTTACCTCCAGCAGCTCATCGTCCGCAATAAAATCAAGACACTGCTCTAAGCTCATCTCCTTTGGCGGAACAAGCTTCAAAGCCTCGTCAGAGCCTGAGGCTCTTGTGTTTGTGGCATGCTTCTTTTTGCATACGTTTACTGTAATATCCTCATTTCTGGAGCTTTCGCCCACAATCATACCCTCGTACACCTTAACGCCCGCGCCGATAAAAAGCGTTCCGCGCTCCTGCGCGTTATACAGACCATAGGTTATGCTCTCGCCGTCCTCCCACGCTATTATAGCGCCGCGGTTTCTCGCCTCGAAATCGCCCTTGTACGGCTCGTATGTTTCGAGTATGCTGTTTACTATCGCAGTTCCCTTAGTAGCTGTGAGTATCTCGCTTCTGAAGCCTATAAGCCCTCTTGACGGGATAAGGAATTCAAGCCTTGTGTAATTCTGTGCCGTAGGAGACATATTCGTCATATTTCCCATACGATTTATCACCTGATCCATTACTGCGCCTGTATATTCCTCCGGTATATCAACTGTGAGTCTTTCAATTGGCTCGCATTTTACGCCGTCTATCTCTTTGTATATTACGACCGGATTAGACACCTGGAACTCATAGCCCTCGCGGCGCATATTCTCAATAAGCACCGAAAGATGGAGCTCGCCTCTGCCGGATACAGTGAACGCCTCTGTTGTGTCTGTATCCTCCACTCTGAGACTTACATTTGAATCCAGCTCTCTGTACAATCTCTCTCTGAGATGACGCGATGTAACAAACTTTCCGTCCTGTCCGGCAAACGGGCTGTCATTTACGCTGAACGTCATTGACAATACAGGATCGTCTATCTTCACGAACGGCAGCGGATCGGGCGCGTTTACATCACAAACAGTTTCGCCTATATTTATATCTGAAATGCCCGATATAGCCACAACATCGCCTGCTCCTACCTCATCAGCCGGGCTCTTTAAAAGACCCTCAAAGGTATACAGCTTTGTAGCCTTGGCGCTTGTTGTCTTTCCATTTGCACGGCATACCACAAGAGGCATACCTGTCTTTATCTTTCCGCGCTGTATCTTGCCGACAGCTATCCTGCCGGTATAGTCATCATAATCAATGTTAGAGACAAGCATCTGGAACGGGGCGTCATCCTCACAGTCAGGACACGGTATCTCGCGTACTATAAGCTCGAACAACTCCTTAAGATCCTTTGACGGACACTCCGGATTATACTCAGCTGTTGCCCAGCCGTCTCTGCCGGATGCGAATATTACAGGAGTATCAAGCTGTTCCTCGCTTGCGCCCAGATCAATAAACAGCTCCAAGACCTCGTCAACCACCTCATACGGACGGGCGTTCGGTCTGTCAGCCTTGTTTACTACAATGATAGGATGCAGGTTCAGAGCCAGCGCCTTTGAAAGCACAAAACGAGTCTGAGGCATGCAGCCCTCAAATGCGTCTACAAGCAGCAGAACTCCGTCTACCATCTCAAGTCCTCGCTCTACTTCTCCGCCGAAATCAGCATGTCCGGGAGTATCAATAATATTTATTTTCACACCATTATAATACAGTGAGGTATTTTTCGCAAGTATTGTGATACCGCGCTCACGCTCAAGATCATTTGAATCCATCACGCGCTCGTCCACTACCTCATTTTCCCTGAATGTTCCGCTCTGCGCAAGCATAGCGTCAACAAGAGTTGTCTTGCCGTGGTCTACGTGAGCGATTATTGCTATATTACGTATGTTTTCTCTGTTTATCATATTGTATCCTTTCAAGGTCTGTTACGTTTTATCCACCTGAATATTATATACCTAAAACAGTATTTTGAAAAGTGTTTATCAAAAAAAACAGAAATTTTCACAAAACGCCAGCCCGTTTTACACTGTGAATTGTAGATTATTGAGCCATTATAAGCGACAGCAGCTCACTGTGTATACTGCCGTTGGACGCGGCTATATCTGACGGGGAGCTGTAGCTTGGCTCGCCGCCGTCAAGCGCTGTGACCGCTCCGCCCGCCTCGCGCAGTATTGCTATGCCGGCAGTATAGTCCCAGGGCTTGAGCCTTTTTTCAAAGTATCCGTCCACTCTGCCGCAGGCGATATAGCAAAGATCCATCGCGGCGCTGCCGCAGCGGCGCACATCCTCCGACGCAATGAATAAACGCTTTATTATATCAAAATTCGCGTCCGCAAGCTCCTTGTAGTACGGCGATGTTCCAACGCTTATGAGCGACTCGCTGAGACTTGACGCCTCCGATACCCTTATGCTGCTGCCGTTTAGAAAAGCGCCCCCGCCCCTACGCGCTGAATACAGCTCGTTTGTAAACGGGTTGTACACAACACCGCACACCGGAACACCGTTATCAAGCATGCCAAGCGATACAGCGCTCATCCTGTAGTCATGTATCAGATTGGTCGTGCCGTCTATAGGATCGAGCACCCAAACACGCCCTGACATATCTATGCCTGAATTGTCCTTTTCCTCGCTCATGAACTGAACATCAGGATACATTTCCCTCAGCCTCGGCATAAGGAATTCCTGAACGCCTATGTCCACCTTTGTCACAAAATCCGCTTTGCCCTTTATTGTTATATCGTGCGCGCTGCCGCTGTCGAGCGCAATCGCCTTTGTTTCCCTGACAAGCTCTATAAGCTTATCCATACTTATCACCCTCTTGTATTATTCGGGATATACGTACTTATACGTTTCACGCATATCGTAATACCCCATAAAATCCTTTCGTATCTCTCCGTCCACAGTGAACCTGACAAACCTAAGTCCGCGTATATCTGTGAGTGAATTAACTATCTGGTATATGACCAGCTTTTCAATATCTCTGCTCTTTGGCAGTCCCTCGGCTATTGCCGATTCAAGATCAACATACGCTATGTTTCCCTCGGTACGCACTGTGACACAGCCTTTTCGTTTCGGTATGAGCCGTCTTATTTTATCATTATCATCCCTGCCCATGATGAGCTCGTCTATCACAGCCTCCGCCTGATGCTGCATATCCGTATCGCTTATCTGGGTATAATACGGGAGCAGCCTTGTTATCTCGGCATCAACAAAAAATATCTTCGCCTCGGTCTTTGGTCCCTCGTCAGAGCGAGAGCACGCGACCGCAAAGCTGATCACGGCAGAAATGATAATAAGACAGAACACCAACCGTCTCATCATGCTTCCTCCATATCATTCAGGCTGAGTATCAGCCCCTTATACGATGCGGGCACGCGTATCGCAATACGCACTGCCCCATTTATAATGATATGAATCAGCATGCCATATTATTACTGTTCTTTTGCCATTTTGATCGCCTTTGCCAGCTGATCCGGACATGAGGTGCCCCTGCCGCCGCAGTTGATGCCCTCAAGTCTTTTTATTACCTCGTCAGCCTTCATTCCCTCGCAAAGAGCTGCTATGCCCTGAGTATTTCCATTACAGCCGCGCGTGAACTTTACGTCAGTAACTATTCCGTTTTCCAAGTCAAAATCGATCTGAGCTGAGCATACGCCGCTCGGTTTAAATGAGTATCTCAATATCTTTCTCCTCCATAAGCTGTTATTTCAGGCAGGCATAAACTGACGCCGCCATGCTGACAGCCGGGCATGATCATACCCGCTTGGTTTTGCAGCAGCCTCGCCGCGCTTATCCTTCCTAATTATTTTTAATCATTATATACTATAAATTTGTTTTTTTCAAGTAAAACTATTGACGAAACACAAAAAAAATTATATAATATTTTTAACAATTATTACAGGAGGAGTTTTCTACCATGAAATTATTTATTGATACCGCTAATGTCGATGAGATCAGAAAAGCCAACGACATGGGCATTATCTGCGGCGTAACAACTAACCCATCACTTATCGCTAAAGAGGGCAGAGTTTTTGAGGATGTTGTTAAGGAGATCACCGAAATAGTTGACGGTCCTATCAGCGCCGAGGTCACAGCTATGGACGCGCCTACTATGGTTGAGCAGGCTATCCCGCTTTCAAAGATCCATCCGAACATAGTTATCAAGATCCCGATGTGCGCAGAGGGTCTTAAGGCATGCAAAAAGCTTACAGAAATGGGCATTAAAACAAATGTAACACTTATCTTCTCATCAGCACAGGCTTTGCTTGCCGCACGTGCAGGAGCTACTTATGTTAGTCCGTTCCTTGGAAGACTTGACGATATTGGTATGAACGGAATGAACCTTATCGAAGAGATCGTTACAATTTTTGACAACCATAACATCGACACAGAGATAATCGCAGCATCAACAAGACATCCTATCCATGTTATTGACGCTGCTATGGCAGGATCACACATAGCTACAGTTCCTTTCAAGGTACTTGAGCAGATGCTCCATCATCCTCTGACAGATGCTGGCATTGACAGATTCCTTAAGGATTGGGAAACAGTTCCGAAGAACTGATAGATGACTGAACATCGAGGCTGTTGCATAACTCAACGAGTTTGCAGCAGCCTTTTTTACTTTTTGACTGATTATATCTTATACTTGACCGTATTTTTGTGATTATGTCACAGAAATATGAATATTGATTATGCTATAATAAGACTAACAAATCAAAGGTTTGACCATAAAGCTTTTTATAGTTGTCAAAAATATACATGGAGGTGATCACATGAAATACATTTGTCCAATATGTGGATATGTCTATGATGAGGCAAAAGAAAGCGTTCCCTTTGCTTCACTTCCGGAAAGCTGGGTCTGCCCGCTGTGCGGAGCAGCAAAAAGTCTGTTCAAGGCTGAGGCGTCAGACGATGTAGCGCCGTCTGTTCAGCTGACTATTGAAACAAAAACAGACGGACTTTCCCCTGGAGCTCTTAGCGCTGTATTTTCCAACCTCGCCCGTGGATGTGAAAAACAGTATAAGCAAACTGAAGCGGCTCTTTTTACCGAACTATCTGATTACTTTGCGGCAGCCGTTCCCGAAATAGAAAATGCTGATCCTGCACTGCTCTCTCAAAAGACAAGGAGCGATCTTGATTCCCTTTATCCATCAGTCACCGTCGCGGCATCTGAAAAGGGCGACCGCGGTACTCTAAGAATAAAGGTATGGGGTGAAAAAGTAACGAATATAGTAGATTCCATAATTACACGCTATGAGCGTGAAGGCAGCGAGTTTTTGAACGATACACAGATATGGGTATGCACTATATGCGGATTCATATACGTCGGAGACAAAGCTCCGGATCTCTGTCCGGTATGCAAGGTGCCGGACTGGAAATTCGAGAAAATAGAAGGGAGGCGCGCTATATGAAAAAAGTTGCGGTCAGAAATCTGCGTCTTTGCACAAAGGACTGTCTATGTCTTTATGTATGTCCTACCGGCGCAACAGATACGGAGAACAGTATAATAGATATTGACAAATGCACAGGCTGTGGCGTCTGCGCAGATGCCTGTCCAAGCAAGGCTATAAGCATGGTGCCGGTAGAATATCCGCCGCAGCAGCCAAAGGACGATACTGTAACAGCGCTTTTGAACACGCTTGCCGAAAGCAAGGCTGAACAGGAAAAAGCCGCTCTCCAGCTTGCGCGCGAAGCGGAAAATGACAATGAATACAGATTGTTCATGGCGCTTGCTAAATCGAACAGGCTAATGAACGAGGATATTTTAAGAGAAGCGGGCTATATGCTCCCCCAGAGCGCGAACTCGCATATACTGCTTGAGGAGTTGAAAAACGCTCCGCCAAGCTCAGAGTTCCCGTCTGACGCCGCTGATAAGCTGCTTGAGCTTATACCCTGCAATGAAAAGCTTTCATCTCCAAAAAAACCTGTCATGAAAAAATACAGATGCAAGATCTGCGGAGCAGTATTTGAGGTTGAGGAGGGCGTTACGCCAATATGCCCCATATGCAAAGCAACTGGCGATAACCTGGAGCTTATAGATGATGAGCCTCAGCCCGCAAATATATACGCGGGAACACAAACGGAGAAGAACCTCCAGGAGGCATTCTCAGGTGAATCACAGGCGCGGAACAAGTACACATACTTTGCGTCTGTAGCCAAAAAAGAGGGCTATGAGCAGATCGCCGATATATTCGGTAAAACTGCAGAAAATGAAAAAGAGCATGCCAAGCTTTGGTTCAGAGAGCTTGGCGGAATAGGAAATACAGCTGAAAACCTTGAGCATGCGGCTGACGGTGAAAACTACGAATGGACGGATATGTATGAGGGATTTGCCAAAACAGCTGATGAGGAGGGCTTTCACGCGCTCGCAGCGAAATTCCGCATGGTAGCTGAAATAGAAAAGTATCATGAGGAGCGTTACAGAGCTCTTTTGAACAATGTTGAAAACGCCGAGGTATTTGAAAAATGTACTGTTCAGATATGGGAATGCCGCAACTGCGGTCATATAGTAATTGGAACAGCATCGCCCGAAAAATGTCCGGTCTGCGATCATCCGCAAAGCTTTTTTGAGGTTCGAGCTGAAAATTATTAACAACACATAAAGCGGAGGCTGTTGCAAAACTCAACGAGTTTGCAACAGCCTTGGGGGCTTTAGAAAAATAGTGCAGAACGGACGAAACGAAGGGGCGCAGCCCCCTTGCCCGAAGGCGTACGGGGGTACGTCGAGCGGTGAGTTTCGTTCGTAACATAAAGCGATCTTAATGCTGAAATTTTCATTTATGAAAATTTCCACCTTAAAATTGATAGCAGTATCCTTAAAAAAATGGCTTATCTGCTTTGTTCTTTTCGCTTTATGTGGTCTGTGCATTTTGCTACAGCCCCGCTATTTTTTTCAGCTTGTTATGATCTGTCACTATCACCGCACCTCTTGTAAGCCTTACTACACCTTCATTATGAAAATATTTCAACATCCTTGTTACAACCTCGCGCGCCTTTCCAAGATGCGAAGCTATCTGCTCATGCGTTATATGTAGAATAGATGTATCCTCAATATTACACTCATCTATAAGAAACAGAGCCAAACGCTTATCAAAGCTCTTCCATAGTATCTGCTCTATCAGCCACATAACCTCTGTAAAACGCGTACATAACAGCTCATTTGTGTAATTTGCAATCTGCGCGGAGCTGTCCATAAGTGGTTTATATACCTTTATAGGTATTATCCATGCCTCTGTATCCTTCTCCGCTGTGACAGTTACATCAAACTGCATGCTTGGCATCATGCAAGACGCCGAAAGCAGACACACATCTCTGTCTAACAGTCTATATATCGTTACCTCCTTTCCCTCATCAGAAACTATATATGCGCGGAGCTGTCCTGAACAGATAAGCACTAATCCCGTACAGTCATTAGCTCCTCCTCGGATAATCGTGCCTTTCTTTATCTTTCTAAATACTACACCTGACATAAGTAAAGACTGTTCCTCCTTGCCCAGTCTGTTATAGACAGGAAAACATTCAGCAAAATCCATATATATCCACCTCACAACGCAGATTAATTCTATTATTGCGCCAGACCTGATACAATAATTATACTTACTTTATATCAGTATGTCAACATGGTTTTCACTAAATTTCAATTCTTTACATGTCTCGTCAGCTATTGACATTTTATGCGCTGCTGATGTATAATTGTATATGATAATCCGATCAGGAATATGTTTTCGATATCCGTTTTTTTCTTTCAAAGCTGTACAACGCTCTCTTGTATTATCTATCTAACGGAGCTTGCAGCAGGATATGTTATTGACCGATATTGTATAATTTGCGATATTGACGCGATTGTGATCTGGATTCTTAAAATTGTCTGTTTATAATTTTTTGGGGGGATATAGATTGAATAAAACACTATTCAAAACAATTATTGCCATGATATTCTGCGTTGTTTTCAGCGTTCCTGCGCATGCGGCAGATATCGGCGGAACTCAGATAACGTCTAACGGCGCATGCGTTATGGATCATGAGACCGGACGCGTGCTTTACGAATATAACGGAGGCAGCATACTTATTCCGGCAAGTATGACAAAAATAATGACCATGTACTGTATCTATGAATCTATAGACAGAGGAGATATATCCTATGATACCATAGTACCGATAAGCGCCAATGTGAGCGGGCTTGGAGCCAAGGATCCGGGACTTACAGTTATACCTCTTCACCCTGATACGGTTTACACGGTAGATGAGCTTATAGACATGGTTATCGTAGTATCCGCCAATGACGCAGCACTCGCGCTGGCTGAGCTTACAGCAGGGAGCGAGCAGTCATTTGTTGAGCGCATGAACAGCACCGCTGAGGAGCTGGGGCTTACCGCCCATTTTTACGACTGCTACGGGCTTGCCAATAACGAGATAACACCCGTTTCTATGGCGGAGCTTTCACGCAGGATAATCAACGATCATCCCGATATACTCGATCGCTCCAGCAAGACTCTTGTCAGCTTTCATGGAGGGAACTACAAAACTACAAATCATCTGCTTGACACGTTTTACTACAGCGGCGCGGACGGTTTAAAGACCGGAACGACCACAGCCGCGGGCTGCTGCTTCTGCGCCACCGCTGTGCGTGATAACGTTCGTATGATAGCTGTAACAATGGGCTCAGCAGGGAACGATCAGAGGTTTATAGACGCCGCGCGGCTGCTTGATTACGGCTTTGCCGCAAAAAAAGAGCTGTTCAGCAAGCTGTATTTCACCAATATACGCACAGTTATAGACGGAAAGCAGGTCCCCACTCTGTACCACATGGGAGATAAGGTCCCGGTGATAATAGCTGAGGATCTTGAACACTATGGCTATGATGTTGAATACAGCGGTGACACATTAACTCTGACACGCAGACGCGGCAAGAAATGCTCTCCCATTTCCCCGATATATTACAGGAACAAGGACGGAGAGCCCGCCTATGATATAATAGACGGAAAAACAACACGCGTTATACTGTGTGACGGTTCAGTCAGGCACGAATTTGAAACAGTATACAGCCTGAACGGCTATACAGGCATAACTACCGATGAGCTGAGCAGGATATACGAAAAGGAGTGGATAGACTCCACCTCCACGGTATTGATAAACACGAACAACAAGGCTGATGAGCTGCTGAGGATATACACGCCGTCATTTGAAGAAATTGATCTTTCCTCCGCTCCGCCTATGACAGCGGACGGCATTACAATGATACCCGTGCGCCCTGCCGCGGAGGCTGTCGGTGACGCTGTATACTGGGACGACAGCTTGCAGGCTTACATAATCGACTGTGGCAGCTGCGCCGCGGCTGTAAAGCCGGATAGCACAGCATATTTAAGGCGAATAAACGGCGTCACCTCTGCTGATGTTCTGCCTGACGCTCCGCGCGTTATCAACGGCAATCTCTGTGTTTCGCCGCGCACCCTTGCGCGCATAACCGGTCTTGGCATAGTGGCTGACGAGGGAACAAGAACCATACTGCTGAAAGATAACGGCAGCGTCCAATTCTATTGCAAAAAAACAGCGGAGCTTTTCAGCGCTCCGCTGCCGGATCTTTCCCATTGATCCGCTATTATTGATCCGCTTTTAAGGTATTAAATGGTGCATGTCGCGCGGGAACAGCGATGCCTGCCTTATGTTTTCAAGCCCGAGCAGCTTCATTACAAGCCTTTCAAGACCTATGCCCAGCCCTCCGTGTGGCGGCATGCCGTATTTGTGGATAGAAAGATAGCTTTCAAGCTCCTCCGGCTCTATCCCATATCTTTCCAGCTTTTTGAGCTGCATATCATAATCATGTATACGCTGACCGCCGGTCGTTATCTCAAGACCTCTGAAAAGCAGATCAAAGCTTTCAGCCAGCTTAGGATCCTCCGGCGTGTCCATTGCATAGAACGGACGCTTCTGCCCCGGGAATTTTGTTACGAAAATAAGCTCGCAGCCATACTCAGCCTTTGCATACTCGCACAGCTTTACCTCGTCCATGGGGTCAAGATCAAACTGATTTCTTTCCTTTCCGAGTATATCAAGCGCCTCAAAGAAGGTCACGGCAGGTATTTCACCTATCTCCGGTATATCCGCTCCAAGCATTTCTATCTCATGCGAATAGTTCTTTTTCAGATATTCCATCACATGCCTCAGCATGGCTGTTTCCATCTGCATGACATCTGTCATATCCTTTATAAATCCCATCTCAAAATCCAGACCTATATATTCATTCAGATGCCTTGTGCTGTTATGCTTTTCCGCGCGGTATACAGGCGCTATCTCAAATACCCTGTCGAAAAACGCCACGCAAGTCTGCTTATAAAACTGAGGGCTTTGCGCAAGGACCGCATCCTGCCCGAAATATTTAAGCTTGAATATATTTGCTCCGCCTTCAGCTGCCGCCGCGCATATTTTAGGCGAATGTATCTCTGTAAAATTCTCAGCAAGCATGAATTCTCTGAAACCGCTCACTACTCCCTCCTGTATCCTGAACACTGCGCGCTCATGCGGATGGCGCAGAGCGACGCTTCTGTATGCGAGATTTGTATCCAGTGTGCAGCCAAGCACCCGGTCTGAAACGTGCAGAGGATATTCAGCCGCCGGCGCAGACAGTATTTCTATATCCCTTAAGGTTATTTCATAGCCGTATGCCGCGCGCTTTTCCTCCTTTACATCTCCGGTGATCTCCACATACGCGCCCTCGCAGACTCCTTGCAGAGTTTTTTCGCACAGCCCCGGCACATATACGGACTGGATCACATATCTTCCCGTCCTCAAAAGCACAAATGTAAAGCCCGACATCCTGCGGAGCTTGTGCACACAGGCACAAAGGCTTATTCTGCCTCCCTCCGCTTTTTTCAAATCATCTATGGTGAACTCGCTGACAAGCGATCTTCCCTCTATTTTCTGCATAATCATTTTCCTTTCAATATACTCTCCGCTCAGCGTCAGCTCTTTTGCTGACCGCCGATTTATCTGCAAAGCATCACAGCTTTTCCGACAGCTTCTGCTTGATTATCGCCGGATTTGCTCCCTTGCCGCACGCGCGCATCACAAGTCCCATAATATATCCGAACAGCTTTTCACTGCCGCTGCGGTACTGCTCCACAAGCTCCGCATTATCGCTTAGAACCTTATCTATGACCGCTTCCATCTCCGATGCGTCATTGCTCATTATAAAGCCGCGCTCTCCGGCTATTTTTTCCGGATCGCCGCCCTCCTCGAACAATATATCTATTATTTCCTTTGCCGAGCCTTTGGATATTGTTCCTGACGCCGTCATTTTTGCGGTTTTTGCCACAGCCTCCGGCGTAAACTTCACATTGGAAATATCTGTTCCTGTCTCGTTTATCAGGTGGCTTATCTCGCCGAGCATCAGGTTCGATATGAGCCTGTATTCAGGCGCTGACGCCGCCGCTGAATCATAAAAATCCGAAAACTCCTTTTGCGCGGTCATCAGCCTTGCGTCCTCTCCGCTCAAGCCATATTCCTCTGTATATCTTCTGTACCTTTCAGCAGGCATCTCAGGCATTTCATTCCTTATCTGCTCTATCTCATCATCGCTGAAAAGAACGGGCGGAATATCCGGCTCCGGAAAATATCTGTAGTCGTGCGCCTCCTCCTTTGAGCGCATAGCCTTTGTATCGTCATGATTTTCATTATAACGTCTTGTCTCCTGCACTACCCTGCCGCCCTTGTCGAGTATCTCAGACTGGCGGGATATTTCATACTCTATCGCTCTGCCTATGGATTTTACGGAGTTAAGGTTCTTTATCTCCGCCCTCGTTCCAAACTCCTCCGAGCCGTAGGGCATTATTGAAATATTCACATCTACTCTTAATGAGCCCTGCTCCATTCTGCCATCGCATACACCGGCATACCTCAGGCTCTGCGCTATCTTCTGCACAAAATCCTGTACCTCCTCCGCTGAGCGGAAATCAGGCTCCGTAACTATCTCTATAAGCGGCACGCCGCAGCGGTTATAATCCGCCATAGATATGCCCTCATAATCATCGTGCACAAGCTTTCCGGCGTCCTCCTCTATGTGTATCCTGTTTATCCTTATCCTCTTTCCGCCTATTACATCTATATATCCATCTGTGCATATAGGGCTTTCAAACTGGGTTATCTGATACGCCTTAGGCAGATCGGGATAGAAATAATTCTTTCTGTCGAACGCGCTGTATTTATTTACTGTGCAGTTTGTGGCAAAGCCCGCCTTTGCCGCCAGTCTTACAGCATTGCGGTTAAGCAGCGGCAGAGTTCCGGGCATTCCCGAGCAGCGCGGACACACGCGCGTATTCGCTCCGCCTCCGAATTCGTTGCGGCAGCTGCAGAATACCTTTGATCCTGTAAGCAGCTCGCAGTGTATTTCAAGTCCTATAACAGGCTGATACCTCATAAACAGCACTCCTTTCGCTCAAAATCCCTTTCAAATCTGTCACATACGGCAAGTATCGTTTTTTCGTCAAACGGTCTGCCGGTGATACTCATACCTACAGGCAGCCCGCCGCTGTAGCCGCATACTGTTGACACCGATGGAAGTCCCGCTATATTTGCTGTTACAGTGCAAACATCAGCAAGATACATCTTTACCGGATCATCCTCCTGCGCTCCTATCCTGTAAGCCGGAGTTGGGGCTGTAGGCGTCAGAATAACGTCACAGCTGTCAAATATCGCTCTGTACTCATTCCTGATCTGAGCGCGTATGCGGCGCGCCTTATTATAATAGGCGTCATAATAGCCTGAACACAGCGCATAGTTTCCAAGCATTATCCGGCGCTTTACCTCCGTTCCGAAGCCCTCGCTCCTTGAGCTCTTTATCAGCGCGTTATAATCCTCTCCAAGACCTGAGCGGTGCCCGTATTTGATCCCGTCAAATCTTGAAAGGTTTGACGCCGCCTCAGCCGATGAGATCAGGTAGTATGCCGATACCGCGTACTCCAATGACGGCAGAGAGCATTCCTTTACATTGCAGCCCGTCTGTCTGTAAAACTCCGCGGCTTTTTGTACCGCCTCCTTTACCTCGTCAGATGCGTCCTCGATAAATTCACGCGGTATGCCCACAGTAATATTTGAAATATCCTTTCCTATAAGCTCCGTGCTGCCGCCCTTTGCTCTTGCCGATGATGTAGCGTCATTTTCATCTCTGCCGCATATGGCGTCAAAAACATATCCGGCGTCCTCAGCAGAAAGCGCGCATACTCCTATCTGATCAAAGGACGATGCGAACGCTATAAGCCCCCATCTTGACACTGCGCCATAGGTCGGCTTTAAGCCTGTAACTCCGCAGAATGCGCTCGGCTGTCTTACCGATCCGCCGGTATCTGAACCAAGGGCTGCCGCGCACATTCCCGCCGCGACTGATGCCGCCGCTCCGCCCGATGAGCCGCCCGGAACACATTCGGTATTATATGGATTCTTTACGCCGCCGAAATATGAGGTCTGAGATGAACCGCCCATTGCAAACTCGTCCATATTCGTCTTGCCGAGCATAACAAAGCCCTCGTTTTTAAGCTTTTCAACTGCATACGCGTCATACACCGGAACAAAGTCCTTCAGCATGCGTGATGCGCAGGTCGTTTTTATCCCGTTAGTGCATATATTATCCTTTACAGACAGCGGTATTCCTGTCAGCGCCGACGCATTGCCTGAGTCTATAAGCTTCTGCGCTCTTTCCGCCATTGCGACAGCCTCATCGCGGCATACGGTTATATAGCTGTTTATTTTACCGTCATACCTGTCTATTCTGTCAAGATATTCCTTTGTAAGCTCGACTGCGCCTATCTCGCGGCTGTCCAGCCTTTTTCTTATCCCGGATATTTTCACCTTCGCTCGCCTCCTACACCACTTTTGGCACGACAAAGCTGTCGTTCTTTATGTTAGCCGCATTTTTGAGTATATTATCAGTCGGATATGAAGCTTTATAATTATCCTCTCTCAGCTCTCCGTATGATACCGGCTCTACGGTATACGGCTTTTCATCAGTTTCAAAGCCGCGCACCTTATCCATAAGCCCTACTATCGCAGTCATATCCTCCGTCATTTTTTCAAGCTCCTCATTGTTGAACTCAAGCTTTGACAGCTCCGCAAGATGCGCTGTCAGTTTTTCATCAAACATAATCGATACCTCTTTTCCGCTGTGCAGACACTGTCTGCTCCGTGCTGTTACGCGATATATTTTATACGCGTATATATATTTTTTTGATCTGTTGATCAGTCTTAATAAAGCAAAAAGACGCTGTGCACCGGTATGAAACTATAGTTCAGACCGATGTACAGCGTCTTTGCCGTACCTGATATGCTATATATAATATCACATTTATTCGATTATTGCAATAGGCATATCGAATAATTTTGTATATTTTTCATTATTTTTTTACCGTCAGTGACTGAGATAATAGCTGTTACCCAGATCATCTGTCTGTATAAGCTCGCCGGCTGAGTTATAGACATATCTTACTGAATGTACCGATGTGTCAGCTCCTACCGCCTTTGATGTATTTGTTATCTTTACAGTACGCGGATCATCTCGCTGTGTTCCTATTATGCTCACTGTTATTGTTGCTCCGCTTGTTACGGCAGATATCTTGATAGGATAATCCATGCTGTTTAGGAATTTGAAGTCAACTCCCGTATCTGCGACAGTCGCATCCTGACCGATAGGACAGTAGCTTACCGGGAACATGTGGTTTGTTCTCGATACTATCGACAGATCGGAGTACAGCACCGCATTATACAGTGTTGAGCTTACCTGACATGTTCCTCCGCCTATGCCGTCTACAGTTTCACCGTTTACGTATTCCTTTGCTGTATAGAAGCCGTTGGCAACTGAACGCGGTCCTACTGTATCATTGAACGAGAACACCTCGCCCGGAGCAAGCACCTTTCCGTTTATCTTGCTTGCCGCCTGTGCAATGTTGGCGCGCCTGTTCCAGTTTGATGAGCCATAATTGGTCGAATATGAGGCTATTGTAGCATTGAACAGCTTTGCCTGAAGCTGCTCAGCTGTAACAGAGGCGTCAGATACATAATAAGGTATGCTAACATTTGGACCTCCCTCGTATACCTGGGTCACAAGCTCTGCTACCTCGTCCTTGTTGATGTACCTGCCCTGTACCTCCTTGATAACCATTACCTCGTTGTTTGAAATATCATAATAAGCATCTACCGGATCACAGTATGTGAAACCATCTACTTTTTCAACCGTAAGAGGCTGGGGACTGCCTGTATTGAGATTTACATCGATATTGCTGAACTGCTCGT
>CALXSS010000013.1 GCA_944391225.1 uncultured Clostridia bacterium | reverse complement strand
AATAGAAGCTGATTTTGATAAAAAGGTCTGCAACGCAGTCATTTCAGATGGATCAACCTCTGCAAAAATCAGTAACGCGCCATTCAATGACGCTGTTGATTTTAGCGCTATAGAAGTTTTGGCGGTAAGAGTCGAGAAAAACTTCAAATGGTCAACAGAGCTTGATAACTTAAAAATAGGCGTAAAAGCAAATTAACCTGCTTACTGAGTGAAAGTAACCAGAAAGGAATAATAATAATGAAAAAGAAATATAAAATCATAGCTCTTTGTATAGCAGCCGCTATTCCTTTTACAGCGGCTGCGGCACAGCAGGGAATAAGCATATTGATAAATGGAAACAAGCTGATCCCAAAGGATGCAGATGGCAACATAGTTGAGCCGTTTTTGAAGGACGGCACAACCTATCTTCCGATACGCGCTGTAAGTGAAGCCTTAGGAAAAAATGTTTCATGGGATGATGATACAAAAACAGTTTCCATAACTGATAGGGATATTTCATATGAATACGGTAATTTGATCTATGAAAACCCGTTGGCAAGCGCAGAGGACACGAAAAATTTTGTTATGGAAGGCGATGCGACAGTTAGTTTTCCTGACGGAAAAATGAGATTAGAAAACAATCTTGATCCGTCGCTTGGTCAGGCATCTAACTACGTTTATTGGTGCGATAAAAAATTACCTGATTCAGTTATAATTGAATGGAGCTTTAAGCCATTGAATGATGATGGATTGGCGATTATGTTTTTTAGCGCGGATGGTCAAAACGGCAAAGATTTGTTTGATCCATCTCTTGCTAAGCGTGACGGACAATATAAGCTATATCATTCAGGAGATATTAACGCATTCCATGTTTCATATTACAGACATTCTACTGATGAAGAAAGCTGTTTCCATGTATGCAATTTAAGAAAGAGCGCGGGTTTTCAGATGGTTGCGCAGGGAGCAGATCCTCTTCCGCCGGCAGAAGACGTTATCGAGCCATATAGGATAAAGGTTATAAAAGATAAAGAAATAGTTCGCTTTTATATAACCGATCCTGCTACGGGAATAGAACTCATGCCATTTGAATTTACTGATAATGAAGAGCTTTACGGAGATTATCTTGAAGGGGCTATATTGGCTTTAGGCAGAAAGCTCCTCTTATCGGCGAGTATTCCGACTTAAAAGTATATGAAGCTATAAGGAAAGAATCATGATATATTTTATCATTGCTTTGATCTGCTTTGTCGCATCATCTGTCGGCGCTATTGTCGGCATCGGCGGTGGTGTAATTATAAAGCCTGTACTTGATTCATTTAAAATAATGGATGTAACAGTAATCAGCTTTTTGTCTGGAATTACTGTATTATGTATGAGTACGTATACCGTTATCAAGGGTTAAATATCCGGAGAAACAAAAATAAATATACCTATGGCAGCTGCTATTTCGATTGGCGCTGCCATAGGAGGTATAATTGGCAAGGTCATTTTTTCTCAAATCATCAATACATTCAACAGCGGGAATGCTGTGGGCGCAGTACAGTCTATCTGCCTTTTTATACTTACTGCAATAACGCTGAGCTATTCGCTGTTCAGGAAAAGAGTACATAGGTTTAAAATACGCAGCTTCCCTGTAGCCGCACTATTAGGATCAGTGCTTGGTGTTTTTTCTTCATTTCTCGGAATTGGAGGAGGTCCAATAAACATCATGTTCTTATCTGTAATGTTTTCGTTTGGTATCCAAACTTCCGCTGCGTATTCTTTATTTATTATTATGTGTTCCCAAATATCATCGCTGTTATGGCAGATATGGCGCGGAACAGTTCCTGAGTTTTCCATAATGCTTTTGGTCATAATGGCTTGGTGCGGCATTATTGGCGGCGTCACAGGCATGTGTATAAAAAAGCATCTAAAAATAACAAAGATAAATGCTTTATTTAATATAGTGCTGATAGTAATAATGCTTATATGTATTTATAATTATATCAATTATAGCAGCTTGATTTGAGAATAATTATATACTATCAATACTTATGATCTTAATGATTACACTCCATTTTATATAATATAAATTTCTTTGTTATTTTACTCCCATAATAAAAAGAGGTTGCAACAAATCAGCATTTAAAATTGCTGATTTGAGCAGCCTCTTTTTAGATATATTCGGAGCTTAGCCTAATGGTAAGCATATATGATCCTTAATCAAGCTCAAATGCTCCTGTATAAAGTCTGTAGTATGTGCCCTTTTGTGCGATAAGCTCATCATGGCTGCCGCGTTCGATAATTCGTCCGTGGTCAAGCACCATTATAACATCAGAATTACGTACGGTAGAAAGCCTATGGGCAATAACGAATACTGTTCTGCCCTGCATAAGAGCGTCCATGCCGCGCTGTACTATAGCCTCTGTTCTTGTATCGATGGAGCTTGTAGCCTCATCCATTATCATAACAGGAGGATCAGCAACCGCCGCGCGCGTTATAGCAATAAGCTGGCACTGTCCTTGTGAAAGACTTCCGCCGTCGCCGTCAATAATAGTGTCATAGCCGTCAGGCAGACTTGTGATAAGCTCATCGGCGCCTGTAAGTCTGGCAGCAGTGCAAATCTCCACGTCAGTAGCGTCAGGTCTGCCGTACCTGATATTGTCACGTATGCTACCTGTGAAAAGATGCGTATCCTGAAGTATGATGCCAAGCGAGCTTCTCAGATCAGGTTTCTTTATGCGGTGTATGTCTATGCCGTCGTAAGTGATCGTTCCCTCCTGAATATCATAGAAACGGTTGATAAGGTTTGTGATCGTTGTTTTTCCTGCGCCTGTAGAGCCGACAAATGCTACTTTCTGTCCTGGTTCAGCATAAAGACTTATGTCATGCAGGACCGTTTTATCAGGAACATATCCGAAGTCCACATTTTTGAACTTAACATCGCCCCTGAGTGGTACGTAGGTCTCACCATCTTTCCACAGCCAGTCACCGTGCTTATCGTCTCTGAATGAGCCGTCTCTGCCTATGCTTCCACGTACAAGTGTTACTGTGCCGTCATCTGTTTCAGGCTCTGAGTCAAGCATATCGAAAATACGCTTTGCGCCGGCAAGAGCCATGATTATTGAATTAAGCTGCTGTGATATCTGGCTTATAGGCATTGTGAAACTCTTGGTAAGGCTCAGAAATGCGACTATGGCTCCAAGCGTCAGTCCACCGACTCCGTTGAGGGCAAGCGCTCCGCCGATCATGGCAACTGCAACATATTCAATATTTCCGAGATTGTTCATTATAGGCATAAGAATATTTGCAAATTTATTTGCGGCCTCAGCCTGTAAAAACAAATTATCATTCTTAACCTTAAAGTCTTTTTCAGCATCCTCCTCATGGCAGAATACCTTGATGACCTTTTGACCGTTAATCATTTCCTCGATGTAACCGTTTACATCTCCGAGCGCCTGCTGCTGGTGCATAAAGAATTTACCGCTCTGACCGCCGATTTTTTTGGTCAGCAGTATCATTATAGCAACAAATACAAGAACGATCAGCGTCATGTGAATGCTTGTTTTGACCATTGCGGTAAATACACAAATTATCGTCATGGCTGATGAGAACATCTGCGGAACACTCTGTGTAAGCATCTGACGCAGCGTATCGGTATCATTAGTATAGCAGCTCATCATATCGCCGTGAGAATGTGTGTCGAAATATTTTATAGGCAGCGACTGCATATGCTTGAACATTTCCTCACGAATATCAAGCAATACGCTTTGCGCAACAACTACCATAAGTCTATTGTACGTAAAGGTCGAGAGAACGCCTACAAGGAATATTCCGGCAAGCATAAGCAGCGTTCTGGCGAGCGGTGCAAAATTCGTGCTGCCGCTTGAGACCATAGGCATTATGTAATCGTCTATAAGCGTCTGTATGAATGTAGAGCTAACAACACCTACAATCGCGCTTATAAGTATGCACACAAGCACTATAGTAAATCTTACCTTGTATTTTTTGATATATGAAAGGAGTCTTGCAAGCACCTTTACCGGCTGTTCAGGACCTCTTTTGCGCTTTGCGGTTTTGATATTCTTATCATTCATCTTCGCCGCCTCCTTTCACCTGTGATTCATAGATCTCTCTGTAGATATCATTAGTTTTGAGCAGCTCCTCATGAGTGCCCTGGCCGTCGATCCTGCCGTTATTCATTACGATTATCATATCGGCATGCTCAACAGATGAAATACGCTGTGCAATTATTATCTTTGTCGCACCCGGTATCGCTTTCTGCATAGCCTCGCGTATTGAAGCATCGGTTTTTGTGTCGACTGCGCTGGTGCTGTCGTCAAGTATAAGTATCTTAGGCTTTTTCAGCAGCGCGCGTGCGATACACAGACGCTGACGCTGTCCGCCGGATACGTTCGTTCCGCCCTGCTCTATGTATGTATCATAGCCCTGCGGGAATGTGTCGATAAACTCATCTGCACACGCGGCATGGCATGCTGCCTTTATTTCCTCATCGGTAGCGTTTTCATTGCCCCAACGCATGTTTTCTTTGATAGTACCAGAGAAAAGCACGTTTTTCTGCAAAACCATGGCAACTGAGTTTCTCAAAGCCTCTATGTCGTATCTGCGTACATCCTTGCCGCCTACGGTAACACGACCCTCAATAACATCGTATAGACGAGGTATAAGCTGAACAAGACTTGATTTACCTGTACCTGTACCGCCTATTATACCGATTGTGCTGCCTGATGGTATCTCAAGACAGATGTTTTTAAGACACGGTGAATGCCCTTTATACGCAAATGTAACGTGGTCAAAATAGATATCTCCATTTTCGATCTCAGTTATCGGATTTTCAGGATTGCGTATATCTGTTTCGGTGTCGAGCAGCTCGCTTATACGCTCAGCTGAAGAACGAGCCATTGTGATCATTACGAATACCATTGAAAGTATCATAAGACTCATAAGTATCTGCATCGTGTATGTAAACATACTTGTCAGCTCACCTGTGCTGAGCGTGTCAGATACTATAAAGTGAGCGCCGAACCAGAATATAACAAGCATACATGTGTATACACAGAACTGCATTACAGGAGCGTTGAAAGCAAGGAGCTTTTCAGCTGCTGTAGAATATGAGAATATTCTTTTTGCCTGTTTGTTGAATTTTTCTTCTTCATGATCCTCGCGTACGAATGATTTCACAACTCGTATGCCGTGAAGATTTTCCTGAACAACATTGTTGAGCTTATCATATACATGGAACATCTTTTCAAATATAGGATGAGCGTGAGACATTATCTGATACAGTATAAAACCAAGCACCGGTATTATTATCAGGTATACAAGCGAGAGCTTTGCGTTTACTACAAAAGCCATTATCAGCGCGCATATCATTGTAAGAGGACATCTTACAGCTATACGTATTATCATCTGATAGGCGTTCTGGAGGTTTGTAACGTCGGTAGTAAGACGAGTTACAATACCGCCGGTAGAAAAGTGGTCTATATTTGCAAAAGAAAATTCCTGTACTCGTTTGAACATATCGAAACGCAGATTTTTTGCAAAGCCAGCTGATGCTGTTGCAGCAAATTTTCCGGCAAGACCGCCGAATGTAAGTGCAAGAGCGGCGCATACAAGCAGTATTATTCCTATCTGAACTATAAAGCTCATGTTTCCAGCTTCGATGTGGTCTATAAGGGTAGCCATAAGGAATGGTATAAGAATTTCCATAAATACTTCGAGTATGACTATTACAGGAGTAAGTATGGAATAGATCTTATATTCTCTTATTGACCGTCTGAGTTTTTTTATCATTTACATCTTCCTTTCCTTTTGATAAATTCCGGTAGAGCTTCTCAAGGAGAACAAGTAAGTCGCTTCGCTCTTCCGGGGTCAGCGCGTCAGTAAGCTTTGATTCGATCTCAATACGTCTGTTTTCAGCCGCCTCAAAAAAGTCATCTGTCTTGCTTGTAAGCGTAACGATCCTACAGCGTCTGTCGTCAGGGTCTACCGAAACAGAAACAAGTCCCTTCTTGTTCATGCGCTGCAAAATACCTACAACAGACGTGTGTCTGACGCAAAGCTCGTTTTCGATAGCCTTTTGAGGCATAACTCCGCCGTGGATCCTCAGAAAATTAAGCAGCTCCATTTGCGAAAAGGTTAGATCATATTTCTTGAGACAGGTGTCTAAATTTGAGATCATGATATGATTGATAAGCTTAAGATATAAGCCTATACTTTTCGGTTTGCACAAATTATTCACCCCCTTGATCCTTAGAGAAGAGAGACAGTGTGAACATAAGTTTCATATTGTCTACCGTAAACAAATAACAGCCGTATCGGTCGATGCGGCAGCTCGAAAATAAAATGTAGTATCCTACATAAATCATTGTACTCGAATTTAATTTAAATGTCAAGCAGACCTTTGTATAATTCACAATTTATTCATATATAATAAAATTATGTCAGAAAATGCGAAAAAAGAGCCGCAGCAAAGTTTTTTGCTGTGACTCTTTACCGATGTCATATTCTTCTGGCGAGCTTTTCCACATTTTCGGCGCGGAACTGCTCGAATCTGTCCTCCTCTATTGCCTTTCTTATATCCTCCATAAGATGATTGTAGAAATACAGGTTGTGAAGAACACAAAGGCGCATGCCGAGCATTTCCTTTGCTTTGAAAAGGTGGCGTATATACGCCCGCGAATAATTTCGGCACGCCGGGCAGCCGCAGCCGCTGTCTATAGGCGCAGGATCTGTTTCATACTTCTGATTCAGCAGATTCATTGTACCGTTGCGGGTGAATATGAACGCGTGCCGCGCATTTCTTGAGGCTATAACGCAGTCGAAAAAGTCAACGCCGCGCGCCACACTCTCAATTATATTGGAGGGAGTGCCTACACCCATAAGGTATCTTGGTCTGTCCTCCGGCGCGTGCGGAAGCACAACGTCAAGAATATGGTACATTTCCTGATGGCTCTCTCCTACTGCAAGTCCGCCTATGGCATAGCCGGGAAGGTCGAGCTTTGCTATCTTTTGCATATGCTCTATGCGCAGATCGTCGAATATGCCGCCCTGATTTATTCCGAAAAGCAGCTGATTTTTGTTTATTGTAGAATCAAGGCTGTTTAATCTTGTCATCTCCGCCTTGCAGCGTTCCAGCCAGCGGTATGTTCTGTCGACTGAACGCTTGACATAAGCGCGCGGCGCGGGATTCTCTATGCACTCGTCAAAAGCCATAGCAATGGTTGAGGCGAGGTTAGACTGTATCTGCATACTTTCCTCAGGACCCATAAATATTTTACGCCCGTCTATGTGCGAGCTGAAGCTCACGCCTTCTTCTGTTATTTTCCTCAGACCGGCAAGGGAAAATACCTGGAATCCGCCGCTGTCTGTAAGTATAGGTCTGTCCCAGTTCATGAATTTGTGAAGTCCGCCCATCTTATGGACTATCTTATCGCCGGGACGCAGGTGCAGATGATATGTGTTTGAAAGCTCTATCTGACAGCCTATTTCCTTTAGATCCATTGTCGAAACGGCGCCCTTTATAGCGGCAAGCGTGCCAACATTCTGAAAAACAGGAGTCTGGACTGTTCCGTGCACCGTGCGGAATTCACCGCGGCGGGCAAGACCGTTAGTGTGGAGTATTTTAAACATAGCTTATTCCTTTCAAATTGATTTGAGGTGGTCGGCAGGCTCTATTCCTTTATATCAGTTATGAACATTGCATCACCGAATGAGAAAAATCTGTATTTCTCTTTAACAGCTTCCTTATATGCGTTAAGCACGTTTTCTCTGCCTGCCATTGCCGAAACGAGCATGATAAGAGTTGATTCGGGCAGGTGGAAATTTGTTATAAGCGAGTCTATAACATGCAGCTCCTTGCCGGGATATATAAATATATCCGTCCAGCCTGACGAGGGCTTTAACGGAAGTCCGTTAAAGCCTGCTGTTTCAAGTGTGCGGGTCGCGGTAGTTCCTACAGCTATAACTCTTTTTCCGGCAGCTTTGGTCTTGTTTATAAGCTCGGCGGTCTCAGGCGGCAGCACGTAGTATTCCGAGTGCATCTTATGATCGGTTATTTCATCAGCTTTTACGGGGCGGAATGTGCCGAGCCCTACATGAAGCGTGACATAGCCAATATTTATGCCCTTTGCCTTTATCTTCTCAAGCAGCTCCGGAGTGAAGTGAAGTCCGGCTGTGGGAGCCGCCGCGCTTCCTGTGTGCTTTGCGTATACAGTCTGATATCTGTCCTTATCCTCAAGCTTTTTTGTAATATACGGCGGAAGCGGCATCTCTCCAAGCTTGTCAAGAACATTTTCAAATATTCCCTCATATTCAAAGCGCACAAGTCTGTTTCCGTCGTTTATGACTTCAAGTATCTCCGCTTTAAGCTCCCCGTTCCCAAAAACGAATCTTGCCCCCGGCTTAGCGCGTCTGCCCGGGCGGAGTATTACCTCCCAGGTGTCGAGCGAGTGCTTGTTCAGCAGCAGAAATTCTATTGCTCCGCCTGTATCCTCCTTAGTTCCGTAAAGACGGGCGGGAAGCACCTTTGTGTCGTTGAGTATCAGCGTGTCGCCCGGCTCTATCATATCTATTATATCGTAAAAATGTCTGTGCTCTGTCTTGCCGCTGTGCTTGTCGAGCACCATGAGCCTTGAGGCGTCACGTCTTTCAAGCGGCTCCTGAGCTATAAGCTCCTGCGGCAGTTCATAATAAAAATCAGATCGGTTCATATCTGTTCCCTTCATTATAAATATTTCTATGATTTGCTTAAATCATTCTACCACATTTTTATTGCGATTTCAAGCCATAGATCATATTTTTAGGCGTATTATACGCTGATGTGAGCATAAATATAAAATAAATTGAAAATAATTTAAAAACCCCCTTGACACATATGGAAAACCGTGATAATATTATGGTGTATAGAAAATACAAGGTAGAGGCGCGTGATTCATCAGTAGCCGCGGGAAGGAGATGCGTGATCCGTTGAACCGCTGTGAAAGGGGAAAACGCCGAAGTGCAGATCGTCGCAGCATCTGTGCTGGGCATGCCGTGAATAACGGTATGACTGTCACCTGAGGGTGGAGTGCTATCGCTAATAACACATACAGGTTATGGAGGCAATAGCATTTGGCTATTGTTTTTTTATTAAAAAAATGAAAGAGGTATTCACAATGAAAGAAAAGTATAATGTAGGAATTATCGGAGCTACCGGCATGGTGGGACAGAGATTCATCACCCTGCTTGCAGATCATCCGTGGTATACAATAAAGGTGCTCGCAGCATCTCCAAGAAGCGCAGGCAAGCCGTATAAGGATGCCGTAGGCTCAAAATGGGCTATGGATACAGGTATCCCCGAGTCAGTAGCGGATATGACAGTAATGAACGCTACAGATGACGTTGAAAAGATAGCTGAGATGGTAGACTTCGTGTTCTGTGCGGTCGACATGAAAAAGGATGAGATAAAGGCTCTTGAGGAAAGATACGCAAAGGCAGAATGCCCTGTTGTGTCAAACAACAGCGCTCACAGACATACTCCCGATGTGCCTATGATAATCCCTGAGATCAATCCACAGCATATCGAGATCATTCCGGCGCAGAGAGAAAGACTTGGCACAAAGAGAGGCTTTATAGCTGTAAAGTCAAACTGCTCGCTCCAGTCATATCTTCCGGCAATGGCAGTTATAAATATGAAGTATCCTATCGACCGCGCTATAGTTACAACATATCAGGCTATATCGGGCGCGGGCAAGACCTTTGAAACATGGCCGGAGATGGTAGATAACCTTATCCCGTACATCGGCGGCGAGGAGATGAAGTCAGAGGTTGAGCCGAATAAGGTGCTTGGAAAGATAGAGGGCGGCGAGATAGTTCCGTCAACAGATATGCACATAGAGTGTCAGACCTACAGAGTGCCTGTTTCAAACGGTCACACGGCTGCAATATTCTTCTCGTTCAAGGATGGAGTAGAAAAGCCGTCGGTTGAGGAGATCGAAAAGATGTGGGCAGAATATAAGGGTGTTCCGCAGGAGCTTGACCTGCCTCACGCTCCGAAGCAGTTTATCCATGTATACACAGAAAAGGATCAGCCGGATCAGCCGCAGATAAAGACAGCGCGCGAGATCGACGGCGGTATGGCTATCTCATGCGGACGTTTGAGAGAATCTACACAGTTTGATTATAAAATGGTTTCAATGAGCCATAATACATTAAGAGGAGCAGCGGGCGGCGCCGTACTTCTTGCGGAACTGCTCACAGCAAAGGGATATATGGACTGATCCGTTATATCGGTAGTGCAAGGCTCAGCCGCGGGCCGGCTGATACGATATTATAAAGAAAGGAAGATATTATGAAAACATTACCATTTACAGGCTCTGGCGTAGCGATAGTGACACCGTTTGACGGTGATAAGACAAATTATGATGTTCTTGGCGAGCTTATCGAATGGCATATTGCAAGCGGCACCGACGCTATTATCATTTGCGGAACAACAGGCGAAGCTTCAACAATGCCTGATGAAGAACATCTTGCAGCTATAGAATATACAGTAAAGAAGGCAGCAGGCAGAATAAAGGTAATAGCAGGAACAGGCTCAAACGAAACAGCTCACGCTGTTGCACTTTCAAAGCGCGCGGAGGAGCTTGGAGCTGACGCCCTGCTACAGGTAACGCCTTATTATAACAAGACAACGCAGAAAGGTCTTGTAGCGCATTTTAGTACGATCGCAAACGCTGTAAAGATCCCGATCATCCTTTACAATGTTCCGTCAAGAACAGGCGTTTCGATTTCAATAGACGCTTTAAAGGCGCTTGCTAAGATCGATAATATAGTAGCTATAAAGGAAGCAAGCGGAAATATTTCGTATACGGCAAAGGTAGCGGCTGAGGTTCCGGAGTTATACATATATTCCGGCAACGACGATATGATAATCCCTATAATGTCGCTTGGCGGCAAGGGCGTTATATCAGTGCTTGCAAACGTTATGCCTAAGGAAACTCACGAGATGTGCGCCGCATATCTTGAGGGCGATACAGCAAAGGCTACAAGTATGCAGCTTGAATATCTGGACCTTATCAATAAGCTGTTTATCGAAGTAAACCCGATACCGGTAAAAACTGCCCTTAATCTTATGGGCAAGAACGCCGGAAATCTGCGTTTGCCGCTTATAGATATGGATGAAAAGAACCTTGAGGCGTTAAAGGCTTCAATGGCGAAATACGGTCTTATATAAACAGAGCCGGACTGCCTGCGCGAAAAGCTGACGGCAGTCCGTTTTTTTACGAAAGGAAGAAGCATTATGATCAAAATAATAATGAACGGCTGCAACGGTAAAATGGGACAAGTAATAACGCGTCTTGTCGAGGAGGACGAGGATGCAGAGATCGTATGCGGTGTTGATATAAACACAGATATGAAAAATTCGTATCCTGTGGTCAAGTCGATAGATGAGTTTGACGGCGAGGCTGATGTGGTTATAGATTTTTCACATCCGTCATGTCTTACAAGTGTCCTTAATTACTGCCGCAGAAACAATAAGCCTGTAATACTTGCAACGACCGGCTTCACTGCTGAGCAGAAAGTGGAATTTACAGAGGCAGCAAAGGAAATACCTGTATTTTTCTCAGCAAACATGAGTCTGGGAATCAATCTGCTCATCTCTCTTGCAAAGCAGGCTGCAAAGCTGCTTGAGGGCAATTTTGACATAGAGATAGTAGAAAGACATCATAACAGAAAGATAGACGCACCTTCTGGCACAGCACTGGCTATCGCCGATGCTATAGACGAGTCGCTCTCCTACCCTGCCGAATATGTGTTTGACCGTCACAGCGTGCGCCGCCGCCGCAAGCCGACAGAAATAGGCATAAGCGCAGTTCGCGGCGGAACAATAGTAGGCGACCATGAGGTCATCTTCGCAGGCAATGACGAGGTCATAGAGCTTTCGCACCATGCGGCGAGCAAGGAGGTATTTGCGGTAGGCGCTATAAAGGCTGCAAAGTTCATGAAGGACAAGCCGGCGGGAATGTACAACATGAATCAGCTGGTCGATGAAATGATATGACTGACACAGGGGACGCTGTATATCCAGCTCCCCTTTTTCAGTATTATATTGTCAATTTCAGCGGTATATTTGTTTTATTGGCAAAAAAGTGTTGACATTTTAATATCTTCGTGTTATAATAATAATGTTGCAAATGCCGATGTGGTGGAATTGGCAGACGCGCTGGACTCAAAATCCAGTGGAGTAAAATCCGTACCGGTTCGACCCCGGTCATCGGCACCATAGACCGTCTGAGTTTTTCAGATGGTCTTTTTTTTATCAAAATCGCATAAAAGGTGGACTTTTCAGGTGCGCTGTGATATAATAAAAACGGTAATGCAAAATTGATTGATATGCTTTTATATGCGTGTTTTGTAAATATTCGCGGTTATAAGAGCGTTTAAATATAGGTTCTTTAATAAATATTGGGGTTTGCATATCTGTTATACAGACGATTGATAGCTTTCCGCTTTCTTGTAGGGGCAGATATTATCTGACCGCATTCACGCCACGCTGATGACTGGCGGATACTATCCTACCCTACAACCCCAGCATTTTAACGTGAACCTAAAAGAACAGATCCAGAATAAAACTTGTTGGGAGGTCAATAATGGACACATTAGTAAGAGGAAACAGCACAGACGGTTCAATACGCGTGTTTGCGGCTATAACCACTGAGCTGGTAAATGAGGCTCACCGTATCCATAATACATCGGCTACCGCCTCGGCGGCGCTCGGCAGACTGCTCACAGGGGCGGCAATAATGGGCGCGCAGCTTAAAAGCGAATCGGATTCGGTAACATTGCAGATAAACGGAGAGGGACCGCTCGGAATAATGATCGCTGTCACAGACAGCAGCTCGCGGGTGCGCGGCTATGCGGCAAATCCACAGGCAGATCTTCCGCTCAATGCAGCGGGAAAGCTGGACGTGGGCGGAGCGGTAGGCCCGGGATTCCTAAGCGTAGTGCGCGATTTAGGTTTGAAGGAGCCGTATATTGGCAGAACTCCGCTTGTAAGCGGCGAGATAGCGGAGGATATGACATATTACTTTGCAAAAAGCGAGCAGGTGCCTACAGCTGTGGCTCTTGGCGTGCTGGTGGATACTGATCTGACGATAAAGGCGGCAGGCGGATATATGATACAGCTTATGCCGGAGGCTACAGAGGAAACAGCTGAAAGACTGACGCAGATAATAGAAAACGCTCCGTCAGTGACCGAAATGATAACAAGCGGAATGAGCGCGGAGGATATAGCATTCAGCATAACGAGCGGATTCGATATGCTTATAGAAAATAACGCGGTCCATCCAGAATACAGGTGCAAATGCTCACGGGAAAGAATGGAGCGCGCGCTCATATCGATAGGAAAGCAGGAGCTTGAGGATATTATTAAGGAGCAGGGCGAGGCGGAGATGAGCTGTCAGTTCTGCGATAAAAAGTATCATTTCGATAAAAGCGAGCTTGAAGAGCTGTGCAAAAAAGCGAAATAACAGCTGAAAGGAACTTCGGAAAATGAGAAAACAGATAAAAGCATATATAGTGCTGCCGTGCTATAATGAGGAGGCTGTGCTGTATGAAACATGCAGACAGCTGCTCGAGGTATACGAGGATATGAAAAGACAGGGGCTTATATCAAGCTCAAGCAGAATAGTTTTTGTAGATGACGGCAGCCGCGACAGAACATGGGATATAATCGAGGAGCTTGAGGAGCAGCACGCAGAGGTCTGCGGTATAAAGCTGGCGCATAATGTGGGGCATCAGAACGCGCTGTTTGGCGGACTTATGACAGTCCGCGAGGAATGTGACTGCGCTATATCTATAGACGCTGATCTGCAGGATGACATACACGTGATCCCAGACATGATAAAAAAATACAGCGAGGGCTGCGAGATAGTATACGGCGTCAGAAAGAAGCGCGATACTGATACCTTTTTCAAGCGTACGACCGCTCTGGGATTTTATAAGCTGATGAAAGTAATGGGCGTGAATATGGTATATAATCATGCGGATTACAGGCTGATGGGCAGGCGCGCGCTTGAGGGGCTGTCGCAGTTTGAGGAGCGGAATCTGTTCCTGCGCGGCATGGTACCGCTTATAGGCTATAAATCCGATTGTGTATATTACGACAGAAATGAGCGCTTTGCGGGCGAGTCAAAATATCCGTTGAAAAAGATGCTGGCGTTTGCATTCGATGGCATAACCTCGTTCAGTATCAACCCTATCAGAATGATCTCGACTATAGGAACTCTTTCCTGTATATTTGCTATCATCATGGCGGTATACGCGATAGTGGAAAAAATAATGGGAAATACAGATGTAGGCTGGGCGTCGCTCATGTGCTCAATATGGTTCATAGGCGGCTTGCAGCTGCTTGGTATTGGGCTTATAGGCGAATATATTGGCAAGATGTATAAGGAGGTAAAACGCCGCCCGAGATATATAGTGGAAAAGTTTATCGGCGACAGATAAAAACTTAATATATGCGGCGGAGGATCCGCCGCTCATTCTATGGAGGAAGAAATGGAAAAATTCATGTTGATGTTTTCAAGCATATGCGTATGGTCAGCGATAGTGCTGGTGCTGCTGCGCATTCTTTCAGCATCAGGCGTAAGGCTGGGTAAAAACAGCGTCATATCCGGCATTCTGGCTGATAAGAGCCTTAAAGGCGGATTTGAGGTATCTAAAAAGGAGCTTGCGGCAGTATTCGGACTCGCAGTGCTGTTCAGATTTATAATATTTATAATAGGCATATTTGCTATATACATATTCCGTGATAAGGAATTTACGTTCAAGGATATGCTTGACGTATATCTGCAATGGGATGCAAATAATTATCAGAGGATAGCTATTGGCGGCTATAAGTATTATGCGCCGGACGGCGATTATACAACTCTTGTATTTTTCCCCTTGTATCCATGGCTTATAAGGCTGTTCACTATCGTATTTCAGGATGAGCGCGTCAGCGGTATAATATTGTCAGGGCTGATGTATGCCGGCGCCTGCTGCTATATGTATAAGCTCATGGCGATAGATTATAACAAATCAACAGCGGTCAGGGCTCTTATCTACATATCGGTATTCCCTCACGCGTTGTTCTTTGGCGTTATGATGAATGAAAGCACGCTGTTGTTTACAGCCGCTGCTACGCTGTATTATATACGGAAGCACGATTGGGTAAAGGTCGGTATATTCGGAGCGCTTGCGGCGCTCTCAAGAATGGCTGGTCTGCTGATGGCTATACCGGCAGCGGTGGAATGGCTTGAGTATTACGGTATCCTGGACAAGATAGGCAAAAAACAGTTTGCTGAGGTGTGGCGGCTGTTTTACAGAAAGGGTCTCTGGATATTCCTCATGCTTGCAGGCCTTGGAATATACCTGTGGTGCAACTATTATGTGACCGGCAATTTCTTTACCTTCCTTGAGTATCAGGAAAAATACTGGAGCAATGATCTTGTATATTTCGGAAAGAGTATAGGACTTATATTCAATAACGCGGTAAACGAAACAAAGTTTACAAGATTCGCTATATGGATACCTGAGGCATGCTCGATCATTTTTGCGGTAGTCATGCTGTTCTATGGTCTGCGCCGTCAAAGAAACATGTATTCAGCGTTTATTATAGCGTATCTTATAGTGAATACAAGCATGGGCTGGCCTTTGAGCGTGGCAAGATATATGACGTGCGCTATACCGCTGTTTATGGCGCTCTCAGATTTTTCTGAACGGCATAAATGGACCGAGCCTGTAATAACATCGTCAATGGCGGTGACTATGGGCGTGTATTATGTCGCATACTTTTTATCAAAGCAGGTGCTGTGATCCTGTGTCAGAGCTGACATGCGGTTTGGCATATCTATTAACGGAGGTTTTTATCGGTGAAAAAGAATAGTAAGGCAAAAACAATACAAAAGCAAAGGGATATTTCTGATTATGCTGAGATCATAGTCTTGTGTTTGTGCACAGCCGCGGCATTGTTTGCGGTATGGACCTTTACGGGAAAATGGCCGTGGGTAGCTCAGTATTATAATTCATATGTGCTGCAGGCTCAGTCATGGCTTGAGGGCAGGCTTGATCTGGGACAGAATTATAATTATTTAGAGCTTGCAGTTTTTAACGGTAAATATTATGTCAGCTTTCCCCCATTCCCCTCATATATTATGCTGCCGTTTGTGCTGCTTGGCTGGGATACCTGTGATGGATTTATAGCTTTCGTATCGGCTGTAGCGGCGGCCGCATATGCTTACAAGATACTGGAGCATTTCAACGTGGACAAGGAAAGAGCGGTCCTTATCTCGCTGCTTTTGACAGTTGGCTCTAACTGGCTGTTCACAGCTCAGGTCGCTTGGGTATGGTTCATAGCTCAGAATATGGCTTTTACTCTTTCACTCATGGCTATATATTATGCCTTGAAAGGAAAAGCAGGGCTGTCGCTTGCTGTCTGGGCATGCGCTGTCGGCTGCCGTCCGCTTCAGGCATGTTATTTTCCGGTGCTCATATACTTAATATATACCCAGCATATGGCGGAGAACGAAAAGGATAAGATCCTTGATATAATTAAAAAGAGATGGAAAGCTGTTATACCTATGGCGGTAATAGCGCTTTCATATATGGTTCTTAACTTTGCGCGTTTTGGAAACCCTCTTGAATTTGGACACAACTATCTGCCGGAGTTTACCGAGGCGGAGCACGGACAGTTCAGTCTTGTATATATAGGTGAAAATATAGGCGCGCTGTTCAGACTGCCAAAGGTGTCGTTCAAAGAGGCATGGGAGTACCAGGCATTTAACGGAACGTGCATATTCCTTGTAAGCCCGATCTTTATTGCATATCTGGTGTACGGGATACGCGCTGCTGTGAAAAATAAAGACGGTAAGGCTGTCAAAACGTCGCTGCTGATATTTATAATGATAGTTCTTGAGCTTATATTTACAACAGCTCATAAAACTATGGGCGGATCACAGTTCGGCAATCGTTATCCGAACGATGTGCTACCGCTTGTACTGCTTGGCATAGCGTTTACGGCAGGTGAAAAGAGCAGATGGTATAAACTCAGCTATGTGCTGCTTGTGCTTGGCATGGCTATAAATGTAATAGGTTCAGTTCTGTATTATACTAAATAAAAAATTGACGCCGGGATCATTGGCGTCAATTTTTTATCTTAACAGGTTATATACCTCGTTTCTCAGCTCATGGTCAGAATCAAACAGACCGCGTATCGCGCTTGTGCGCGTTGCCGCGCCGCGTGATCTTATTCCGCGGGCGGTCATGCAGCTGTGCTCGCCCTCAACTATAACGATTACGTCCTCTGTCTGGCAGACCTTCTGCATTATCTCCGCGATGTCTGAGCAGATGCGTTCCTGAAGCTGTAGACGCTTACATACCATGTCGCATATGCGCGCGATCTTAGAAAGACCTATAACGCGTCCGTTAGGGATATAGCCTACATGGCATTTCATATTGTACATAAGCGCGAGATGGTGCTCGCAGTAGCTGAACACCTCAATGTCCTTTACAAGCACAAGGTCGCTTGATGTAACGTCCTCAAAGCATTTGTTGAACATTTCAGCTATCTCGTCGTTTGTGTAGCGCATTCCCTCAAAAACCTCGTCGTACATGCGCGCGACGCGGTCAGGAGTATCCTTTAGCCCCTCGCGGTCAGGATCATCTCCAAGCTCGGTTATAATAGTGCGTATTGCTTCTTTAATTTTTTTGTGATCAAACTCTTTTTTCATAATTGTCAACGCGCTCCTTGTTTTTATTGTATATTATCATCAGCCCCTTGAGCAGCAGGTCATCATCGTATATTATCTGCTTTCTGCAAAGCGGGACTATGATCTCTGAGAGCCCGCCGGTTGCAAGCACTGTGCATTTATATCCAAGCTCTTCCTCTATTCTTTCGATCATTCCATCTATTCCGCTCGCTGTAAAGTGCATTATGCCGTTCATCATACATTCTGTGGAATTGGTGCCTATAACTCTTTTTGGCTGCTCAAGATATACCTTAGGCAGCTGAGCCGCTCCGCTCACAAGCGCGTCAAGCGATGTGCGCATTCCGGGTATGATAGCAGTTCCAAGATAGTTGCAGTCCTTGTCAACTACCGACATTGTAGTGGCTGTGCCCATATCTATGATTATAAGCGGCAGCTTATAGAAATTTATGCCCGCGACCGCGTCCACAACAAGATCGCTGCCAAGCTGCACCGGATTATCCGTCATGATCCTGAGCCCTGTTTTTATTCCCGGTCCCACTATTATAGGATCGGTATGTACAAGCTTTTTGATGGCGCGCTTGAATATGCCGGTCACAGATGGAACAACTGACGACATAACAGCGCCCTCAATGCGTGAAAGATCTGTGCGGTGTATCTCAAAGATGTTTTTCAGCTGGATGGCATACTCAAGGTCTGTAGCGCGGTGATCGGTCGAAACACGCTCGTTGAACAGTATCTTCTCATTGTCTATGCATCCGATAACAATGTTAGTATTGCCTATATCAATAGCAAGAATCATCGGTAAAATCTCCTTTGATTTAATATTGATACATATTATATCACGTTTATCCCTGTTTTTCAACCCCTAATACAACAGGCGCGGAAATTCCGCGCCTGTTGTATTATATGTATAAGTTATTAGCAAACACCCTGCTGCATCATAGCCTCAGCAACCTTAAGGAAGCCAGCCATGTTAGCTCCGGCAACAAGATCAAGCTTGCCGCCCTTTGTGCAGTTGTACTTCTGAGCAGCGTCTGTAGCAGCATTGTAGATCGAAACCATAATGCCGTGAAGCTTAGCGTCAACCTCTTCAAATGTCCATGAAAGTCTCTGTGAGTTCTGGCTCATTTCAAGAGCTGATGTAGCAACGCCGCCTGCGTTTGAAGCCTTGCCCGGTGCAAAGTATACGCCGTTCTGCTGCAGATATTCTGTAGCGTCCGGAGTTGTAGGCATGTTAGCGCCCTCAGCAACTACCATTGTACCGTTAGCAACAAGAGCCTTGGCGTCGTCGATAAGCAGCTCGTTCTGTGTAGCACACGGAAGAGCAACATCGCACTTAACTGCCTGCCAAAGACCTGCGCCCTCGTGGTATTCAGCGTTCGGATGTGAATCAACATATTCCTTGATCCTTCCGCGCTTAACTTCCTTTATCTCCTTAACAGCAGCAAGATCGATACCGTCATTGTCGATGATGTAGCCGTTTGAATCTGAAAGTGTGATGACCTTAGCGCCGAGCTGCTGACATTTTTCTGTAGCGTAGATAGCAACGTTACCTGCGCCTGAGATTGCAACAGTCTTACCGTTGAAGTCTGTGCCGAGAGTCTTGAGCATTTCCTGAGCGAGGTATACAAGACCGTAGCCTGTAGCCTCTGTACGAGCGAGTGAACCGCCCCATGTAAGACCCTTACCTGTGAGAACGCCTTCATATACGTTCTTAAGACGCTTATACTGACCGAACATGAAGCCGATCTCACGAGCGCCTGTACCGATGTCGCCAGCAGGAACGTCAGTATCTGCGCCGATGTGTCTTGAAAGCTCTGTCATGAAGCTCTGGCAGAAACGCATAACTTCATTATCTGACTTGCCCTTAGGATCAAAGTCTGAACCGCCCTTGCCGCCGCCGATAGGAAGCGTTGTAAGGCTGTTCTTGAATATCTGCTCAAATCCAAGGAATTTTATAACGCTGAGGTTTACTGTCGGGTGAAGTCTGAGACCGCCCTTGTAAGGTCCTATAGCGCTGTTGAACTGAACTCTGTATCCTCTGTTAACCTGAACCTTGCCGTTATCATCTACCCACGGAACTCTGAACATGATAACTCTCTCCGGCTCTACAAGTCTTTCAAGAAGACCTGCCTGCTCAAATTCCGGATGAGCATCGAGTACCGGCTGGATGGTTTCAAGAACCTCTGTTGCAGCCTGGATAAATTCCGGCTCGTTGGGATGATTCTTTTTTAATTCTGCTAAAACTTTTTCTCCGTATACCATTGGAGAACCCTCCTTTAATAATATAATTTGTCGGCAGGACGAGCTTCCGCGGACGGATCTCGTCAAGCTTAAGAATATGGAACTATAAACCGACACGCATTAAAAGAACGCTTAAGTTTTTAATTCTATATGGTATTATACCATGTGTTGAGTTAATATGCAAGAAAAAAATCTAAATAATGCTTATTTTTTAAGAAATATACAAAAATAGTGAATAATATTTACATAATAGAAAAAAAATGTTCACAAATCAGATAAAAATGTCGGAAGATAATAAAACTCTTTTGGCAATTTTGCTTGACAAATTAGTAAAATGACATTAAAATTATAGTATAGTTAAACTTCTGCTATAAACGACCCGAAAATCGGGAATAAAAAAATAGGAGGGATAGTAATGGATTTAACTGTATCGACGATCGTATTGATCTGCGCGATCCTTGCGATCGCCTTTGCGTTGTTCAATTTCTACAGCGTAAAGAAGAAGCCGGAGGGAACAGAGACCATGGCGGGTATTGCCGCTAAGATCAGAAGCGGCGCTATGGCATATCTAAGCCGTCAGTACAAGACTGTGGCTGTGTTCTTTGCCGTATTGTTTGTGATCTTCATAATTCTTGCGGCAGTCGGCTCAATGTCATGGTTCGCGCCGTTCGCGTTCGTAACGGGTGGATTTTTCTCAGCTCTTGCCGGATATGTCGGAATGAAGATAGCTACCTATGCTAACTCGCGTACGGCAAACGGCGCTCGCGAGAGTCTCAACAAGGGGCTTAAGATAGCGTTCTCATCAGGCTCGGTAATGGGTCTTACAGTTGTTGGACTCGGCTTGCTCAATATAGTTGTGTGGTATATGATCATGCACTTTATGGCAAAGATGTCCGATAATGATACCATGCAGGTCCTGCTTACATACGGTATGGGTGCATCATCAATGGCTCTGTTTGCAAGAGTGGGCGGAGGAATATTCACCAAGGCTGCTGACGTAGGCGCCGACCTCGTAGGTAAGGTAGAGGCCGGTATACCGGAGGATGATCCGCGTAATCCGGCATGTATTGCCGATAACGTTGGCGACAATGTAGGCGATGTTGCGGGCATGGGAGCTGACCTTTATGAAAGTTATGTAGGCTCGATAGTATCCTGCGGAGCGCTTGCTGTGGGCGCGTTCAGCGGCAGCAGTGAACTGCAGCTCACTGCATTGATGCTGCCGATGCTTATTGCGGCAATAGGAATAATCGCGTCAATAATCGGAACCTTCTTTGTAAGCACAAAGGAGTGCGCTACACAGAAAATGCTGCTTGGCTCACTCAGAAAAGGTACATATGCGGCGTCTATACTGTCGGCTATAGGCTCGGCTGCGCTTATATTCGTCATGATGCCGGATAATAAGGGATTGTTCGTTTCGGTAATAGCTGGACTTTTAGCGGGAGTATTGATCGGATATTTTACGGAATATTACACATCGGATTCGTACAAGCCTACTCAGGAGCTTTCAGCATCGTCTGAAACCGGATCGGCAACTATCATCATAAACGGTATATCGCTTGGTATGGTGTCGACCGCGATCCCTGTAGTTATAATCAGCATAGCTGTTCTTGTCAGCTTCTTTGTGGCAGGCGGAGCGGCAAGCGCTGAGACGGGTCTTTACGGAGTTGCTCTGGCGGCTGTAGGAATGCTTTCAACTCTTGGAATAACGCTTGCAACAGACGCGTACGGTCCTGTTGCGGACAATGCCGGCGGCATAGCAGAGATGTCAGGTCTTGAAAAGAAGGTAAGAGAGCGCACAGATGCTCTTGATTCGCTCGGAAACACAACAGCTGCTACAGGCAAGGGCTTTGCCATTGGCTCAGCTGCACTCACAGCTCTGGCTCTGATACTTACCTATGTTGACAAGATAGGCGCGTCAAACATGGATCTGCGCGTAACAAATCCGGCTGTGCTCATAGGTCTGTTCATAGGCGCAATGCTGCCGTTCCTGTTCAGCGCTATGACAATGAAGGCTGTCGGACGCGCAGCCCAGCAGATAGTTGTGGAGGTCAGACGTCAGTTCAGAGAGATCAAAGGTCTTATGGAGGGTAAGGCTGAAGCGGATTATCGTTCATGTGTGGACATCTGCACAAAATCAGCTCTGAGAGAGATGATCCTTCCGGCAGCTCTTGGAATAATAGCGCCGCTTGTGGTGGGCTTTATTCTCGGTCCGAACGGAGTAGTAGGAATGCTCGCAGGCGCGCTCATATGCGGCTTTGCTCTTGCTGTAATGATGGCAAACTCGGGCGGCGCTTGGGACAATGCGAAGAAATACATCGAAGCCGGCAATTTCGGCGGAAAGAACAGCAAGAACCATAAGGCAGCGGTAGTTGGCGACACCGTAGGCGATCCGTTCAAGGATACCTCAGGCCCGTCAGTAAACATACTTATAAAGCTGCTCAGTATGGTATCTATAGTATTTGCCGGTCTTGTAGCAAGCGGCAATCTTCTGGGATTACTGGGATTCTGATAAATAGATCAGGCTGATGCAAAGGCGTCAGCCTGATTTTTTTACATATAGTAATAATAAACAGTCATCATTTATATAATGAATAAGTATTTTTTTGTGTATGATGACGAAAAACATTATAATAATAACTGATTTATGGTGAAATATAACGGGTTGTTTGCTTTACGTTATCATAAAGTAATGATATAATAAATGTGTATGAAAAAAAATAAACGGAATATATCCCGGCGCCTGCCTCTCCCTGCGCCGTGATGTATATACAGAGGCTGTTGCAAAACTCAATGAGTGCGCAACAGCCTCGCGGGGCTTTGTAAAATGCTTCAACCGTTTGTATCAGAGCGGCTCATTAGAGCATGAAAATATTGTGCGATTATAAAACATCAAAAGGTTTTAAATTGACCGTGTCAAATATTTAAAGGAGGATCAAAATGAATAGAAAAAAACAACTTACCGCGGCTCTGACATTGCTCGCGGTGGCGGCATCTGTGCCGGCATATGCCAAGATAACTCCGGATACGTCAAATGACGGGTTTACACTTGGATATTATGAGGAAACAGAGGATGCGGCGGCAAAGGCGGAAACAGAGAAACTGTATTCAGAGATGCCTGAAACTGAAAGACGCATGGAATACCTTGACAGAGGACTTGTCGCGGTACCTGGCGAGGATGGCACGCTTGTAAGCTGGAGATTTCTTGGAACGGATTCGCAGGAGCTGAAATACAATTTGTACAGGAACGGAACAAAGCTCAATACCGCGCCTATAGAGGGCAGCAATTTCCTTGATACTGGCGCTCCTGCGGGGGCTGAATATACACTTGTGGAGCTTGCGGACGGCGAGGAAACAGATGTAAAAACAACTGTAAAGGCATGGGATAAGGAATATATCGGATTTGAGGTAAAGAAGTACGAAACAGGCGATTATATAATCGATGACGGAGCGGTGGGCGACCTTGACGGCGACGGGCAGTATGAGCTTCTGCTCAGACGCATACCAAAGGATATGAGCGTTGATACGCGTGTTGCCTACCCAATAATTGAGGCGTATGAGCTGACCGGCGAATATATGTGGACTATAAATATAGGTCCGAATGAGATAAATGAGCATGACCTCAATATGATGGTATATGATTTTAACGGCGACGGCAAGGCCGAGGTAATAATGCGCTCGTTTGAGGGCACAACTGACGGCAAGGGCAATGTTATAACCGGAGCGGATGGAAACGTAAAGGATTACAGCAAGGATCCGAACAACCTCGCAATATTCCAGGACAGACAGTATATAGTTTCAACGCCGGAATATCTTTCGATGTATGACGGCGAGACAGGCGAGGAGATAACAAGAACAGATCTTCTGCCGTCACAGACGCCGCTTTCGGAGTGGTCATATAATTATACAGACACAGGCAGACTTACAAAGAGAGCGAGCCATCATCTGTTCGGAGTCGCATATCTTGACGGAGTAACGCCAAGCTTTGTTGAAGTGCGCGGAGCATGGGATAATGTTCGCGCTGCGGCATGGCATATCGAGGATAACAAGTTTGTGCTGGACTGGGAGGCAAACACACCAAATGTCCCCGATGAGGACAGCATTTACGGAGCGGTAAATCACAATCTTACAGTGACTGACGTTGACTTTGACGGCAAGGATGAGATCCTTTCCGGACCAATGGCGATAGATGATGACGGCAGCACCCTATATGCGGTAAAGGCAGAGGACGCAGAGGGTAATGTAGGAAAGCTTCTGCATGGAGACGCTTTTGACGTGGCTAAAATGTCGCCTGATTTTAACGGATATTATGTATGGGCTTGTCATGAAACGGCAAATCTTCCCGCGAATATTGAGCTGCACGATGCAAGAACAGGTCAGGTATTATTCGGCTGGGGCAAGAACAAGGATACAGGCAGAAGCCGCGCGGCGGATATAGACCCGAATTACCGCGGTTATGAGATGTGGGGCTCAACAGGAACTATACCTGTAAACGTCAGCGGCGAGCAGATCTCCGATACATGGAACGGCTTTAATGTTCTGCTGCCGGACGGCACATATGAAAAGGACGCAAACGGAAATACTGCTGCCGTATCTCTCCCTATGAATTTCAAGATATACTGGGACGGCGACCTTTTGAGCGAATTTCTTGACGGTACTCGTATTTCTAAATGGGATTGGAACAATAAGATAATAAGAGTTATAAAGGATGCTGACGGCTGCGCGTCGAACTGCGGAACAAAGGCTGTGCCTTGCGTTGCGGCTGATCTGTTTGGAGACTGGCGCGACGAGGTCGTATGGAAGACCGCAGATGAGAGCGGTATAAGGATCTATTCAACAAGCATAGAGACTCAGTATAAAATACCTACTCTTATGCACGATTATTACTACAGAGCGTCAATAGCAATGCAGAATAATCATTATAATCAGCCCGCAAACGTAAGCTACTATCTGGGAGCTGAAACTACAGAGGTGCCTGTTCCGGCTATCTACACAGTAAAGGACGGAACAGAGATCAGAAATCCGGACACGGTAAAAACATATAAAATCGATGTGGGAACGGCAAAGAAGTCAGCCTCAGTTCTAAAGCTTCTCATAAACAGTCCGTATGCCTATGCGGATAACCGTATTGAGATGATAGATGAGGACGATGCAAAGGTAGTGCCCACTATAGTAAATGATAACACGCTTGTGCCGGTAAGATTTATTTCAGAAAGCTTTGGGCTTGAGGTGGACTGGAACGAGGCAGAGAGAAAGGTTACGGCAAAGGGAGCGGATAAAGAGATCGTAATGGTGATAGACAGCAATGAATACACTGTGAACGGCGAGACAAAAACTCTTGAAACTGCTCCGCAGATAATCTATGAGCGCACTATGCTGCCGCTCAGAGCAGTAGCTGAGTCCCTTGGAAAGCAGGTATTCTGGGATGAGAGAGGGCTTATAGTTATAGGCGACAGCGAATTTACGGATACAGAGTCTATTCCGGAGATAATTGAGGTACTCAAGTCAGGCAAGGAGCCTGAGGAGGCAATTCCTACTCCGGAGCCAACGCCTGAGCCAACAGAAAAGCCTGATCTTCTGGCAGATGCTAAATACACCGAGCAGAATATAGACGGAGTAACATACAAGATATATGTAGATGAGGACTATTCATCCTACAGCGAGGGCGATGCTGCCGGCTGGGCGGGCACAAAGCCGGCGCCTATGGGCGAGATAGGCGTAGTATCTGTTGACGGTAACAAGATGATCCATTTCGGCGGAACGGATAAGGGCAACAGAAACGCTGTTTATAATCTGCCAGGACCTATGGAGGGCAAGGCTTATATTGAGCTTGACTGGACAGTCGGAGAGATGCAGGGCGGAAGCTCTACAGGAGAGCTGAGATTTGCCGACAGCGAGGGTAACGTATTCCTTTCGTTCAAAACTCAGGCGGGACAGGAGCTTGAATATAATTTTGGAGGAAAGATCTCAAACGGCGGACTTGAAACACTTGCATGGCAGAAAGCCGGAAATGGTCTTAACGGCAGCGGAACAGTGCATATTTCAGCAGTGGCAGACTTTGAAACAAATACGGTAAAGGCGACGCTTACACAGGGCAGCGCCAAGGCGGAGATAACTCAGACCTTTGAGGGCGCTTCAGATTTTGCAGCGATAGAGGTGCTGGCTGTGCGCAGCGAAAGAAACTGGGAATGGTCAACTGAGATCGACAATATGTTGTTCGGTATGGCAAAATAATACTAAATCAAAATATCAGAATATGACATGAGAGGCTATTGCAAACTCATTGAGCTTTGCAATAGCCTCTCATTGTATAAAATGCTGAAATTTAATAATATAATTCTGTAAAATGTCACAAAAAGCATATTGAAATATCTGTGGATATGTGATAAAATAAAATATTTGACATTCCGGAGAAAATATGCTATAATATAAGTAGTGGATTTTGGCGTTTTTTGAAGGAGAGGTGTATCATGTACTGTGTCGGAGACAAGGTAGTGCATCCAATGCATGGTGCCGGTATTATAAAGGATATAAAAAAGATAATCCTTGGCGGCGTTGAGCGCGAATATTATGTGGTTTGTTTTGCCGTTGGAAATATGGTATCGGATATACCTGTAAGCGGATGTGAAAAGATCGGCATAAGGGATGTTATCTCCAGGGACGAGGCGAAAAAGGTACTTGAATATTTTCGCGACAGCGAAGTGGGTGACGATATAAACTGGAACAAGCGTCAGCGTGAAAATATGGTCAAGCTGAAATCCGGAGATATATATCAGGTGGTAGTAGTGCTTAAGGAGCTCATGTGCCGTGAAAAGCGCAAGGGGCTTTCAACAAGCGAAAGGAAAACATTGTCATCGGCAAGACAGATAGTTTTGAGCGAGCTAATATTATCCGGGGTGGCGGATGAAACTGATATTGAGCTAATACTTGAAGATACTGTAGCCGAGACGGTAGGCTTATAAAATGGGAGGGCTGTATCAAAACAGATGTGTTTGCTACAGCCTGTTTTTGTTGAAGGGAGCGGCGTATGGTAAGTGCAGTGATAGTGGCGGGCGGCAAAGGGCGCCGTATGGGACTTGATATAAACAAGGTATACTATGAGCTGGCGGGCAGAGAGATATTGGCGCATACTCTCGCGGCGTTCGAGAAATGCGCGGAAATAGACGAGATAGTGGTAGTAACAGGCGAGGCGGATATAGAGCGCTGCCGGAGCATTGTCAGGCGCGACGGGATACATAAGGTAAAAGCTGTGACTGCCGGAGGCGCAGAGCGCAGCGATTCGGTGTATAACGGATTGAGGCTTTCTCAGGGCGGTATAGCGGCTATACACGATGGCGCGCGCTGTCTTATAACCGCGGCTGAGATAAGCGCCGTGATAGCTGATGCGAAAAGCTTTGGAGCGGCGGCTCTGGGCGTGACGGTAAAGGACACGCTCAAATCAATAGATGAAAACGGAATGATAACCGGAACGATAGACCGCGAAAGAACCGTGCAGATACAGACGCCGCAGGTGTTCGAGCGTGACGAAATAATGCGTCTGCATGAGGCGGCACAAAGGGACGGATTAAAGGTGACGGATGACTGCTCGATATTTGAGCATTACGGAAAAGGAATAAAGGTCACAAAGGGCAGCTATGAAAATATAAAGATAACTACTCCGGAGGATATATCAGTCGGAGAAAGGATCTTGGCGCTGCGCAGAGAAAGGAGCGAAAAACAGGTATGAGAGTAGGATTCGGATATGATGTTCACAAATTGACTGAGGGCAGAAAATGCATAATATGCGGCGTGGAGATACCGCATGAAAAAGGGCTTCTTGGACATTCAGACGCTGATGTGGCAATACATGCCCTTTGCGATGCCATATTGGGCGCTGCCGCGTTGGGCGATATAGGCAGGCTTTTCCCTGACACAGCGGAGGAATTTAAGGATATAGACAGCCGTATACTGCTGCGCCGCGTGATGGTACACATAAAGGAGCACGGCTTCAGCGTAGGCAATGCGGATATAACAATAGCGGCACAGAAACCGAAGATGCTGCCGTATATAGAGCAGATGCGCGAGAATATGGCAGATGATCTCGGAGTAGAGCAGAACAGGGTCAATGTAAAGGCAACGACTACGGAGCGTCTGGGCTTTGAGGGACGCGAGGAGGGCATAAGCGCGTATGCGGTAGTCCTTCTGAATGAATGATATATGAAAGGAATAACAGAGCTTGAATATTTATGATTTTGATAAGACTATATATGACGGGGACTCCACAGCGGCGTTTATAAGGTACTGCGCAAAGCGATATCCTAAGGCTTATGTAACAATAATACCAACGCTGTGGGCGTTTTTCCTGTATGTGCTTGGAGTGTATACAAAAACACAGTTCAAAGAAAAAATGTACAGGTTTTTGAGATATGTGCCTGACGCCGAAAGAGCGGCGGAGGATTTCTGGGCGTCTCATGAGGAGGGCATACTGGAATATTACAGAAATCAGCATGATGAGGAGGATATAATAATATCGGCATCACCTGAATTTTTACTGCGCCCCATCTGCAAAAGGCTTGGTGTAAAGCGGCTCATCGCCTCGAAGGTGGACAGCGGCACGGGAAGATATACCGGCGAGAACTGCTGGGGACCGGAGAAGGTAAAAAGACTCAGAGATGAATTTGGTATAACTGAATGTGACAGGTTTTACTCTGACAGCTTCAGCGACGCGCCTCTTGCGGAGATAGCAGGAGAGGCGTATATAGTGCGGAAAAACATGCTTACTCCATGGAACGAGTACAAGAGCACGGGTAAAGAAAAGTTCTCGCATATGTTCCTCACACCACAGTTCCTCATGTTTCTTATAGTCGGAGTAATAAATACGCTCAGCAATATAGTGTTTTCAACCATATATTCGCTGTTTATCCCGAACACCACAGCGGCGTTTTTTCCGGGCTATATAACCTCAAATGTTGTAGCATATCTGCTCAACAGCAAGCTCACCTTTAAGGAAAGGCTTGGCTTTGTAAGGTTTGTAAAATTTTTTATATCGTATATACCAAACTTTATAATACAGACGGTCATTGTGTATCTCTATGATATGATCATACATGGTCCGAGCGTTATAGCCTATGCTATAGCGGCAATAATCGGCGTACCTGTGACATTTGTTATAATGAAGCTGTTCGCATTCAGAAAAAAATAAAAAAAGAGTTCATTAATAAATATTGGGGTTTTCATATCTGTTATACAGGCAATTGATAGCTTTCCGATTTCTTGTAGGGGCAGATATTATCTGCCCGCATTCCCGCCGCGCTAATTACTGGCGGATACTATCCGCCCCTACAACCCCAACATTTTAATATGAACCAAAAAAGAGGCTGATACAAATTCAACGAGTTTGCATCAGCCTCCTCTTTATATACAGTTTACATATCCTCAAGCGTCTTAACGAGGTTTTCGCAGACGGTTTTTATGCGCGTTTTGTACGCGTCTACCTCCTGCTTTATCTTGAGCATCTCCTGATGCTTTTTGATATGCTCCTCGTCTATCTGGCGCGAGAGTCTTGTGGCGTCAAGCTTGGCGCGGTTGATGATAGCCTGCGCCTCCATGTTAGCGTTGTTTTTAATATCCTGCGCGGACTGTCTTGCAACGTCAAGCGACTTGTGCATTGTATCCTCTATCTGCTTGTATCGCTCGACCGCATCGGTGAGCAGACCTATCTTGTCCTTGAGGCTCTGGTTTTCCTTGCATAGCGCCTCATAATCCTGTATTATCAGGTCAAGAAAATCGTCGACCGCGTCGCAGTCATAGCCCTTGAGCTTTTTTTCAAATTCCTTGTTCTGAATATCTATCGGTTTTAACATATATCCCTCCGTGCCGGGTCTACGGCTGAGCCGGTTAGCCGGCACACCTTAGATATATTTTTTTAAAGTGATATGAAGTCTCTTTTTTCTCGTTTCGTTCCCGAACGCGTATACAATGAATCTGCCGTGACCGCGTATGGAAAGCAGATCGCCCTCGTTCACATTTTCTGAGGTTTTGCAGATCTCGCGGTGGTTAAGCTTTACTCTGCCGCCCTCTATCAGCTTGGCTGACTCAGAGCGCGATATGTTAGCCGCTGCCGCCGTGACCGCGTCAAGACGTTCAGAGGCGCACACAAGCTCAAGAGTTTGGTATTTTCGCTCCACCTTTACAGATGACGGATCCTCAATAAGTGATACGGAAACCCCCTGGTTACCTATCTTATGCAGGTTTTCTGACACATATTCCGCGATATCGCTGTGTAGGAATACATAGGCGCCGCCGTCAGCTGCCACGATGTCGCCGAGCTTTGACGGGGTAATACCCAATGCCATTATCGTTCCGAGATAATCGCGGTGAGTAAGCGTCCGTGTTTTTCCGCCGTCTATCCTGAGGCAGACTATGGGGAACTCGCTTTTTGAAGGCTCCTGCCATTCTGGAAACACGCCTATGATCTTTTTTTCAGCATCGTCAAAGCCGCCGTATATAAGCACATTAAAGCCTGGCGGAAAAATAACCTCATCTGAAATGACAGCCTGCTCCGCGCCGTCGAGAAAATCCGAAAAGCGCGCGCAGCAATATTTGTCGCAAAGCCTGAACAGATCCTCTGTCTTGGCAGTGAGCAGCTTTTTATCATAATTCATAGCGATCAGCGGAATTTCTGCTTAGGGTTCGTAACGGTAACGCCCTTTGGAGCTATACAGAAAATGCTCGGACAAAGACGCGAGAACGGGCACTCCATGCCCTCTGCCGCACCGCATATGTAATCAACTATTCTTCTTGCCTCATCGACAGTTTCAATGCCAGAAACGTCAAAAATAGTTATCTTTCCGGCTTTTACATCCTGAACTATTTGATTACACTTGTCAAAATTTTCGGGGTACAGAACTGTAACCTCTATGCCGCCATCAGTCTGTGAGCCTGAACCGGATGAATATCTGCCCCTGTCACTGCTGTATGAGGAATAGCTTTTGCTGTACGAGGAGGATCTTCCTGAATATGATGAGCTGCGCGTGTCGCGGTAGCGCTCATTTCTGTCATAGTCGTCCTCAGCCCTTTCGTCATGATGATCGCGAGTGGATCTCTTTGAAAGGAACGAGAAAAAGCTTTTTTGAGGTCTTTCGTCCTCATATTCATCATCGGCGTAATCCTCGCCGTCCTCGTATTCATCGTCGTAGTTATCGTAGTTATCGTATTCGTCATCAGTCGGTTTTCCGCCGAGTGCTCTGCGAGCGTTGCTGAGAAATGACATAATAGCACATCCTTTCTTATACGTTGTAGTTCCTTGCGCCGAATATAGCGCTGCCTATCCTGACCATAGTAGAGCCGTGCTTTATAGCGGCTTCAAAATCGCCGCTCATTCCCATGGAAAGCTCGCGCATTTCAACGTTGGGAAAGCTCTTTTCGGATACGGAGTCAAACAGCTTTTTCATATCAGCAAAGCATGATTCCGCATCGCCGTATTCAGCTTTGGGAGCTATTGTCATAAGCCCCTTGATGTGGACTTTGTTAAGCGCTGCGGCATGGCGGAGCATAGACTCCAGCTCATCCGGTGAGACGCCGGACTTGGATTCCTCGCCTGAGATGTTGATCTGAATAAGAATGTCAATATCTCTGCCGTGAGCCTCAGCTTTGGTTTCTATTTCGTCCATCAGCTTTATTGAATCAACGCTGTGGATAAGATCACAGCGGTCAATAACATATTTGATTTTGTTTGACTGCAGATGCCCTATAAGATGCCAGCGCACTGGCAGCACAGCGTCAAACTTGTCTCTTATTTCCTGTGGCTTGTTCTCGCCTACATCTGTAACGCCTGCCGTTATGGCGGTATTCATGGCTGAAACAGGGTACGTTTTGGTTACGGCAATAAGAGTTATTTCAGCCGGATCTCTGCCGCATTGTTCTGCAGCGGCACGTATGCGCTCCTTAACGGCGGCGAGTCTTTCTTCAATATTAATATCATCCATTTCAGATCACTCCAATCAACGTTCCCCAACAATCAGTCTTTCCATAATGGCAAGCTTGTTTTCCGCATTTTCTGTGGATTGTATAATAGAATATCCCTCGGCAATATCCGTATAGAGCACATCGCAGTCACATTTATAGGTATCAGAGCCCTGTGTGGCGTACACATAATAGCTGTCTATCGTATCGCCTGTGCGGATAGCGTCTGTAGGGATCCTGTATCCGGAATATTCTTCAAAAATAATATCGGCATCTATGTTTCTGTAGGAGAACGCGCTCTCAAGATACGAGGGTATCTCCACAAGGAAAATATATTCACCGTTCTGATCCGGCTCGGATATATAGGTTATGCTTCCCTCAGCCTTAGAGCCTGAAAGATTTGTAAAACGAACGGTGACAGTCTTGCCTACTTCACAGAGACCTATATAATCGGCGTTGGTTATTCCTAAAACATACCACTTGTGGTTGTTCATTATCTTGCAGACAGGATCGCCGATAATGATCTGCGATTCGTCGGAACGGCGAGAATACTGAGTAGAAAGAGAGCGTATATATGCCGCATTATATTCTGGTATCCTGTCCGGGGTCAGCACAGATTCAAGACCGTCGATATATGAAGAAAATATTCCTGCTCTGTCAGAAAGTATATCTGTTCTGCCGCCGAGAGATGCCTCTATAGCAGACCTTTCGTTTTGCAGATCTGTTATCTTGGTTTGCAGAGAAATATCCTCTCCGGCTCTCAGTGAGTTGATGTCATCTTTATATTCATGTATCTGCTCTATATTATTGTCTGCTGCAAGATCGGGCACGCTTACTATCCTGTCGGCAACCGCGCTCTCGACCGAAGTTGAATCAGAGGAATAGAGCTTGCTTTCCGATTCGCGCTTTTTAAGGCGGCTGATCTTTGTGTCGATCGTGCGCAGCTCGCGCAGAGCGGCGCTGTCCACAGTGCCGGGATATATAGAGCTTATCACCGTATCGCGTGACACCCTTGACCCTTCAGATGAGGGGTTATACACTGTACCGGCTGCTGTAGCGTAGTAAACAGTCTCATCTCTTACGATATACGCCTGCTCGCAGGAGATCTTCACCTCGTGGGTGTATTCTTCAAGCTCGACAGAGGTCACGGGCGTAACAACATAAGCAATTCCATAGCCGACAATAGCCAGTATCACAAGTGAAATTACTGCAATAAAAAATTTTTTCATTTCATAGTCCTTATCGGTATAGTATGCAGCCGTTGTACGGCTGATATAGCATGAGAATATGACGCATAGCTCATCAAAATAAATGTATCACGCTATATATAATCTATTATATAATTTTTTATGACAAAATACAAGACTCTTTTTCTTATTTTTTCGAGAAATTTCAGAAAAAGAGTCAAATAATTACATATTATGTTATATTCTGGTTTGATTTGTGAGGTAGACTATGGAATTTGCTGCTGAAAAAGTATCTCCAAGTATATCCAGCTTTTCGCGTATAAAGGTGGAGCTGCTGCTTTTTGCGATATAATCTGCCAGTATCTTGAGCCGGGGATGCTTTGGATATTCCGAAAGAACAGCATCGCGAAGTTCCTCAAAGGAATACACCCTGTACTGTTCAAGCTCCATTATCTTTCCTGCCGATTCAAGACCGTGTATCAATTCCGAACCGTAATGCTCAACAGCGCGGTAATAAGAATCATGATCTATAGAAAAATGTTCTCCGGCGTATCTGCCGAATGTTTTCATACACTCATAGTATCCGCTTTCTATGCTGCGTTTTATAGCTTCTGTATCGAAGTCCATCAGACCGACCTCAGGAGAGGGACATTTTATTTTTATTATATTTATACCGCAATTGTCGGTTTCGCGGATAACCCCTACTCCACGTACGGAAACGGAGATTATTGTGTCATAGCCCTTGCTTATAAGCATGTTTACGGGCAGATTATTTCGTATACTGCCGTCTGAGTATTCTCTGCCGTCTATTTTTATCGGCTTGAATATCGGGAAACAGGCGCTGGCAAGGATGTAGTCAACTATCTGCCCCTCCGGTATCTCGTCAACAAACAGTTCGACCGATTTTTTATCGGATACTGAATATGTGCACAGACCGAAATTTATTTCAGAATTTCGCAGCTTTTCCTCCGATATGAGCGAGTTCAGCAGATTGCGGAACGGTGTTGTGTCAAGACCGCCCTGAGCACTCATACGCGCGAATTTTACAAGTGATATGGGTGAGAGAAGATTGCTGTTTTTGGACGGCACGTCAACAATATCATCAACGCTTATATTTGACCACATGTCAGCCGTGTCAACTCCCATGGCAAACATCGCCCCGTTCACCGCGCCGATAGATGTGCCTGTTATGGCTGTTACTTCCTTTCCAAGCTCGCCGAGCGCGCGCCATACGCCTGCCTGAAAGGCTCCGCGTGTGCCTCCGCCCGCAAGCGATAGAGCATATTTCATACCCATGCCACCTCCCAAAAGCTTTATTAGATCATTTTCTTATTTCAAGCAGCTTCTGCTTAAGCTCCTCCTCTATCTTGTTAAGCTCGACCTCAGCATCACGACGCTTTTGTCTGCCGTCTGCCTGGATAGTGAGAACCTCGTCTATTGTTGAGATAAGCATATTGTTTGTCTCGCGCAGTGTTTCTATGTCGACTATCCCACGCTCTGATTCCCGCGCAGTCTCAACTGTAGCCTGCTTTAGAACCTGCGCGTTTTTCTTCAGCAGCTCGTTGGTCATGTCGCTCACTGCCCTCTGCGCTTTAGCCGCCTCGTTGGAGTGAGCTATTCCGAGCGCAAGCACCATCTGGCTTTTCCACAGCGGTATTGTGTTTACTATGGTTGACTGTATCTTTTCTACCATAGCAGTGTCGTTGTTTTGTATAAGCCGTATCTGAGGAGCGGTCTGTATAGCAATAACGCGGGTCAGCTCAAGATCGTGCAGCTTTTTCTCGAATCTGTTGCAAAGCTCGCCTAAATCGTTTGCATACTGGGCGTCCTCCGGCAGACCGCTTACGGCTGCTTTTTCGCGCGCTGCCTTTAGATCAGTGTCTGTAAAGTCCTGCAGCTTCTTTTTCCCGGCAAGGATATACATGGTTATCTCTTTATAATAGTTTTTGTTTGAGTCATAGAGCTGGTCGAGCCCCGATATATCCTTCATAAGCCGTATCTGATGCTGCTCAAGAGCCTTTACTATATTATCGACATTTGTCTGCACCTTGCTGTATTTTCCCTTGAGAGCCTCGATTTTATCCGCGCCCTTTCTGAAGAGCTTGAATATGCCGCCCTTTTCCTCCTCGGTCGCGTCAAATGACTGTAGCTCGCGCACCATACCTGTCAGCATATCCCCTATTTCGCCAAGATCCTTTGTCTGAACTGTTTCAAGCGCCTTTTCTGAAAATGACGCCATTTTCTGCTGAGTTCCGGCTCCGTACTGCAATATCATGGTTGAATTTTTCAGGTCTATCTGCTTTGAAAATTCTTCTACCATCTTCTTTTCTTCATCTGTAAGCATATCGTTATCATCGATAGCCTGTGGCGGCGCTGTCTGTGGCGTTGCTGCGGGCACTGCCGGATCATCAAGATCGGGAGTCAGCGTCAGAAACGGTTTTTCGTTACTCATATTTATCATCCTTTCCTGTGATATGTTGATGGGGCCGCGCCCCTTCGTTTCGTCCGTTCTGCATTATTTTTCTTAAGCCCAAAAGACTGTTGCAAGCTCGTTGAGTTTTGCAACAGACGCTGTATAATAAGATAAGGCAGATGGTTTTCAGTTCTTACTGCCTGTATCATTAAAGTCTGTCTTGTTCAGCCCCTCCTGTGCAAACATTGTCCTCAGGACGCTTATGTCTGAAATAATATCAACTTTGTCATCGTCAAAAAGACTGTTATACAGGTTGAAAAATGCGGTGTTTATTGAATCAAGTGATTTTTCTATCTCTGTTTTTGATTTTTCTATATTGTCAAGCTCCGCGCTCTGCTTGTCCAGATCAATATATGCGTCAAGCAGCTTCTGTGTTATTGGCAGATAATATTCAAGCAGCTTTCGTATATCGGGAAGCAGCTCGGGTCTCTGTTCTACTCTGTCAAAAATCTTGTTGAGTATCAGCTCGGTATCATTGAGCTTGGCGGAGATCTCACTGTTAAGTATAAGTGAATTAGCTTGTTTTATTCGCGCTATATGGTCGCGCCCCTTTTGTATTTCTCCGCGTATTTTATTGAGTTTTTCTATATCCGCCGCATTACGCTGCCTGTCCGCATGAGCCATGGAAGATAAATAGTGGTCATAGGTGACGTTATCGCCTATAAAATACTTGTTTCCGCGGTCAATGTGCCCCTGTGGGAATGCTCCGAGCTGGATCAGCCTTGAAAGTTCTTTAAGAGTCTGCTTTTTGGGCTGATGCAGCTGGTCGGAAACATAATCTATCTCATAATATGTTTTTCCCATCATAAGGGAGCAATATCTGTCAAATTTCTTCTTGAGATTTTTTGCGAAGTAGCCGCGCCTCGCGGCAATAAAGCAGCAGACGGTGCCTGCAAGCATAAAAGCGGATGTTACAAGAAAGCCTATGCTGTTAATGATAAGGTATAGGATCAGCAGCGAAACAGTGAACGCGCCAAGTATCATGCCTCCCGCGATCCCGCATATAAGCGATGGCATGCCATAGCCTGCAGGCAGAGCGTTCCTGTTCGTAGGATACGGAGCGGCAGCAGCTGTTTTTCTGCCGAAAAACGCGTTTTTTAAAGCTGATCCTGTAGAGGCAAGACCTTTGCTCACGCCGCCTATAGCATTTTCTATTATGCCGGATATATCTCCGCTCAGCTGTTCAAAATTATTTGAATTTACAGCGTCATTTATTTTATTCTTCAGGTCATTTCCAAGATTGTTCAGGTCTCCCATTTCATTGCACATCCTTTGTTAGTGAAAGCTTGTATAATGATATTATATCTTAATTTCAGGCTGTTGTCAATACAAAACACTGCGCCGCGCAGCTGGCGGCAGAATGAAAAAAGCGGCGCGATCGCGCCGCTTTCATAGCGTATTCAACTGTATCAGAAGTCAACTTCTGTTCCGTAATATGTACATGTAAAGAGCTTAGCCATCTGCTCAGGCGTAATTGAACGCGGATTCGAGCCTGTGCATGCATCGCCGACAGCATTTGCGGCAATATCGTTAAGCTTTTCTTTGAATTCATCCTCGTTAACGCCGAACTCCTTAAGAGTTTTAGGAATGTTCATAATGCGGTTGAACTCCTCGATCTTAGCTATAAGAGCGTTTACCTGTGATTTCTCCGATGCTCCGCCAAGACCTACGCGTCTTGCAATATCAGCATATCTTCTCATAGCCTCAGGCTCGTGTGAGTTATACTTGATAACGTATGGGAGATATATAGCGTTTGCACAGCCGTGCGGGATATGACCTGTTGAGAATGCTGCGCCTGTCTTATGAGCCATTGAGTGAACTATGCCGAGCAGAGCGTTTGAGAATGCCTGACCAGCAAGACACTGCGCATAGTGCATCTGTTCTCTTGCGTCCATATCCATAGCGTAAGACTGAGGCAGATAATCGAATACCATCTCAATTGCCTTTATAGCAAGCGGATCTGTAAACGGGCAGTTCAATGTTGAAACATAAGCCTCAATAGCGTGTGTAAGAGCATCCATACCTGTGTATGCTACCTGCTTAACCGGAAGAGTTGCAACGAGAGCCGGATCAACAATAGCTACGTCCGGAGTAATCTCAAAATCTGCAAGCGGATATTTGATACCCTTTGCATAGTCGGTTATAACAGAAAAAGCTGTGACCTCTGTAGCTGTTCCCGAGGTTGACGGGATAGCGCAGAAACGAGCCTTTGTTCTGAGCTTCGGGAAGTTGAATGGGATGCAGAGATCCTCAAAAGTAGTATCGGGATACTCATAAAATGCCCACATAGCCTTTGCGGCGTCTATCGGCGAGCCTCCGCCTATAGCAACGATCCAGTCAGGCTCAAATTCAGTCATAGCAGCTGCGCCCTTCATAACTGTTTCAACTGACGGATCAGGTTCAACACCTTCAAATATTTTTACCTCCATGCCGGCTTCCTTAAGATAAGCCTCTGTTTGATCCAGGAAACCGCCGCGGCGCATTGAGCTGCCGCCTGTAACGATTATTGCCTTTTTTCCGTCGAGAGTCTTGAGGTTTTCAAGCGCTCCCTTGCCATGGTACAAGTCTCTTGGTAAAGTAAATCTTGCCATTTTAAACTCCTCCTTTTAAGATATAGATATATTGGCGGCTGCGAACACAGTTCTCTGCCGCTTTATGTTCATATATTTGCCGTGTATCAGTGCAGGTCAAAGCCTGACATGATAAAAATTTATAAAATGTGTTATTTTTTTAACACAACTATATTATATCACTTTCCCAGAGAAAATGCAATAGATATCTAAAAATATTAATGATTTTTTTGAAAATATTTCATTAGTATGCCGGAAAATTAAAAGGCGGCTGTTACAAACCCAACGAGTTTGCAGCAGTCGCCGATAATTCCTTTTTATTCTTCAAAATAAATACGTTCAGTATCAGTACATCTGCCGCTGCTTTCGTCTATTGTAAAAACGCAGCCGCAGAATTGTCCTCTGCCATTGGCGATCTCAAATTTTTGAGGCATTCCTGTCAAGAATCTGTTTATTATAATATTTTTATTCATTCCAAGCACAGAATCGGCAGGACCTGTCATTCCGAGATCGGTTATATATCCGGTACCCTCATTAAGGATCTTGGAATCGGAGGTTTGTATGTGAGTATGAGTTCCGAATACTGCGCTCACTCTGCCGTCAAGGAAATATCCCATTGCGACCTTTTCCGAGGTGACCTCAGCATGAAAATCGACAAGTATCACAGAGGCGGTCTTTCGCAGACGCTCGACCTCTCTGTCTGCCGCTTCAAAAGGTGAATTGCACGGAGCCATGTTTGTCTGACCTATGAGGTTTATTATCCCCACCTTTACGCCGGACGAAAGCGTTATGACCGCGCTGCCTCTGCCCGGAGTTTTGCCGGGAAAGTTGAGCGGGCGTATAACGTTATGCTCATTTTTCAGGATATCTATGATCTCCTTTGCGCCCCAGGTGTGGTTGCCGAGTGTGATGAAATCGACTCCGGCGCGGGTCATTTCGCTGTAGCAGGAACGTGTCATGCCTCTGCCGTGGTTAGAGTTTTCGCCGTTGGCTATAACAAGATCTATATTACAGCTGTAGCGCAGATCGTCAACATATTTGAAAAGCATGTCGCGGCCGATACGGCTCACAACATCGCCTATACATAATACCTTCATTTTCTTGCTCCGTTCAGATAAATATATGTCAGCTTCTATACCGACAGGGATAAAAAAAGGAGCTTGCCGGATGGGTAGAAGTGGTGAGCGGTATAATTCAACCAATGCACCTTTATCGTACATCGGGGAACAGGCTCATCGTCAGCCGGCGCAGGCTCCTATTTTTCTGGTTTTCAGTGAAAGCTTGATTATTTAGCGTAGTCTACCGCGCGCGTCTCTCTGATAAGGCTTACCTTTATCTGACCGGGGTATTCCAGCTCGCTTTCTATTTTCTTTGCAATTTCTTTGGCAACGATGATCATTCCGTCATCGCTGATCGTCTCCGGCTTGACCATGATACGAATTTCGCGTCCTGCCTGGATGGCGAATGATTTTTCAACGCCGTCATAGGTGTTGGCAATTTCCTCAAGCTTTTGCAGTCGCTTGATATATGTTTCAAGATTTTCTCGTCTTGCTCCCGGACGTGCCGCTGATATAGCGTCAGCTGCCTGTACAAGAGTAGCTATTATCGTCTGCGCGTCAACGTCACCGTGGTGAGCCATTATAGCGTGGACAACATCCTTGTTTTCGCGGAACTTCTTAGCTATATCTGCACCGATAGTAACATGTGAGCCCTCGACCTCGTGGTCAACAGCCTTGCCTATATCGTGAAGAAGCCCTGCGCGCTTTGCAAGGTTTATGTCACAGCCAAGCTCTCCTGCCATTACTCCGGCGAGGTGTGCCACCTCGATCGAATGGTTAAGTACATTCTGTCCATAGCTTGTCCTGTATTTCAGCTTGCCGAGAAGCTTAATAAGCTCAGGATGAAGTCCGTGCACTCCTGTTGAGAACGCAGCGCTCTCACCCTCCTGCTTGATTATTGCGTCTACCTCTTTACGGGATTTTTCAACTGTTTCCTCTATCCGTGCTGGATGTATCCTGCCGTCCACGATGAGTTTTTCAAGAGCCAGCTTGGCTACCTCTCGTCTTATTGGATCAAAACTCGATACTATTACAGCCTCCGGCGTGTCGTCTATGATAAGATCTACACCTGTAAGCGTTTCAAGAGTGCGGATATTTCTGCCCTCACGGCCTATTATGCGGCCTTTCATCTCATCGCTCGGAAGATTTACTACTGAAACAGTGGTCTCGGCAACGTGGTCAGCGGCTACCTTCTGTATAGACATCGCAACTATGTTCTTTGCTGTCTTTTCCGCATTTTCCTTTGCCTCTTGCTCAATTTCTTTAACCATAACAGCAGCGTCATGTCTTGCGCTCATCTCGATCTCCTTAACGAGTATGCTTTTTGCTTCATCGCGTGTCATTCCTGAGATGCGCTCAAGCTCTTCGGACTGCTTTTGCTTAATTTCTGCTATTTCATGTTCTTTTTTGTCCAATGACCTGAGTCGGCTGTTAAGCGACTGTTCTTTTCTTTCAAGATTTTCGGTCTTTTTGTCCAAAGTTTCCTCTTTTTGGTTTACTCTGCGTTCCTGCCTTGATATCTCGCTGCGGCGCTCCTTGATCTCTTTGTCAAGCTCCAGGCGCAGTTTCTGATTTTCCTCTTTGGCTTCAAGCAAAGCCTCGCGCTTTTTAGCATCTGCTGCGCGTTCTGCCTCGGAAACTATGGCTTTTGCCTTTTCTTCGGCGGAACCGAATTGAGCCTCGGCAATCTGCTTTCTGTGTTCTTCGCCCTTTTCAAAGCCTATTTTGTGTACTTTTATGCAGGCGAATACAGCTGCCGCCAATTCGGCTATTATTATCATAATCAAAATAAAAATGATTATTTCGATCACCCCCATGTAATGTGATAATTTATTCTCACACACAACCGGAGGATACCCATTTGCAATGGTTGCCGTATATAAAATATCCTTTATAATGAAAGATATATGATTTAATTCACAAAAAGTATATTCAAGAAGTGAAAACGGCTTTGCAGGTTATGTCGTTTTTCACGCTTATAATGTAAGCAACCGTTGTGGAACACCGATTTGATTGTGTGCGACATCGATTACTGTAACATTTACAGAAAACTTTTTAAAGAATATCAAGCATATATATTTTATAATATTTTATACAGATTGTCAAGATTGAATTGATAAAAAAA
>CALXSS010000012.1 GCA_944391225.1 uncultured Clostridia bacterium | reverse complement strand
CTTACCGGCTTTGGACTTCGTTCTGTTGGCGAGAGTATAATAATGCTCTTTGATGAGTTTGATAATGATGATTGGAACGAAATTATAGATTCAGATGCTGACGGTGTTCTGGATACAGACAGAAAAACCGCGTGGGGAAATATGATGGCTCTGGCACGCGATCAGCTGGTATCGACAGAGGGCAGCGGACATGCTCCGAACCAGGACATGGCAAATATAATCGCGGCGCTGAGGTTCAACACCTGCCTTTCAAAAATGGGCAGTGAGAGCGTATGGAAGCAGGGGAAAAGCGCGGAACTGCTGGATATCTGCTTTGGATTCAGCAAAAGCGCGGCGCTTTCATCATACTGGTTGTCGCCAAAGGGAACAATACTTGAAAATTTCGGCTCAGTACAGGGCGGATATTCAGGCGACTATGGCTCCGCGGCAGCGGCAGAGCTGTCACAGCTTGCGGAGGCAGGCGTTGAGTATTATGGGTACAACTATACAAGATATATAGAAAATGTATATTCTGTGCTGAACAATTACTATTTTACCGGCAAAAAGCTGCTCAACGGCGTGTTTGTGCCGCAGCAATATACAGAGGGGCTGACTTCAAACAGGAACGCGTATTATCCGGGTACTGAACGTTATGTTGTGGATCTGTATGCCGCATTGGAGCTTGAAAACGATACGGCTCTTAAAATACTTGCAAATTATATAACTCAGTCGGATTTTGAGGGAATGAGCGCGGACGGACTGGGGTTTGATCCGTCAAATTCGCATTTTGAGGACAATGTGCTTGATGCCGCAAGATTGTTTTTGAGATTTGACGAGGTGACAGCTGCCGCTGCGGAAAGAGGGATCGAAGATCATCGATTTATTATGGAGGATGATTCGGTAAATGGTTATGCGTGGGCTGATGAGATGGCGAGGAGCGTTGTTATCAAGGACGGCGGAGAGCGCATATACATGAGCCTTAACTGGCGAAATCCGCTGTCTACAAACGGGGTATACAACACTGATTATGCCTCTGACAGGCAGGCTGTGAAGATAAACGATCTCGCAAGAGTGCACGCATCAAACGGAAGATATGACCGTTATGGCTATGCCGATATGTATACCGACAGGTACTCCAAAACAGAGTGGACAAGCATCAATAAGAATGGGGAAAACTCGTGTATACAGGCGCTTATGATAACGCGTTACGGCGATTATACTGTGATAATGAACAGCTATGGCTGCGGTGACAACGGTATACAGAAAAGCTTTGCGTGGACGGAGCTTGAGGATATCGCCGGGCTTGACAGATCCTTGCAGTATCGAGATCTTGTAAGCGGAAAGCTGTACCGCTACAGCGGTGGTCAGTGGGAAAGCGGTGGATATTCGCTGAATGTACAGAGCCAGTCTACACTTGTTCTGAGACCGGAGCGGATAAGGATATCCGAGGTATCATATCAAAGCGGGGCGGTGAGCGTGTCAGTTTGGAACAGCACAGATACAGCTGTATCAGCTCGTATGTTTGCGGCGCAGTATGACGCGGAGGGAGATCTTTTGCATGTCGATTGCAGAGAGGAGAGCGTAGAGGAGTATGCTCAGCTCAGAATAGATACAGAGCCTGAGGAAAACGCCGAAAAAATGAGCGTGTATCTGTGGGATGACGGTCAGTGCGCGTATATTTCCAAGACTGAATTTGAGCTTTGAATATTAATGTAAATAGCGCGCTATGCGCGGTATCCATACAGGAGAAAGGAATAATTTTATGGAAACAACAGCATATTTATTTTCACATTTCAAGGGAGTACAGAAAACGCCAGATGATGAACAGGTGTATTTCGCGGTATCAAAGGACGGCTATAAATGGCACAACCTTAACGGGGGAAAGCCTGTGCTGCACAGTACGCGCGGCGAGGGCGGCGTGAGAGATCCGCATATAATGCGTTCTCATGACGGCAGCAAATTTTTTCTGATAGCCACCGATCTTTACATATACGGAAAATGGGGCGAAACACCCGAGAGCTGGTACAGATGCCAGAGAGAGGGCTCAAAGTCTATAATGATATGGGAATCCGAGGATCTTGTGAATTGGTCCGAGCAGCGTATGGTCAAGGTCGCGACAGATGATTCAAGCTGCGCGTGGGCGCCTGAGTCTGTATATGACGACAAGGCGGGAGATTATTTTGTGTACTGGTCATCAAGGTGCGCCGCGGACGGCTTTGAAAAGCAGAGGGTATACTGCGCGCATACAAAGGATTTTATAACATTTACGGAGCCTGAAATATATATAGAGCGCGATTTTAATGTGATAGATACCTCTATAATAAAGGTGGGTGAGAAGTATTACAGATTTACAAAAAATCATACTGACGCAAGTATATTTATGGAGGTAAGTGACGAGCTGGAGGGAGAGTTTACCGAAATAAAGGAATTTACAATGGCAGGAAAGCAGGGGTACGAGGGTCCTACAGCGTATAAGATGAACGGGGAGGATACCTGGTGTGTGCTGCTTGACGCGTTCGCGTCAGACAAAGGCTATCAGCCCTATCTTACAAAGGATATGGCATCGGGAGTTTTTGTTCCGCAGGAGGGGTTTGAAACTCCTGATCTGTTCAGACACGGAACGGTCATGCCGATAACCGAGGCAGAATACAACAGGCTTGTGAGCGTGTACGGTATAGATGAATAAAAAATATCCGCATCGCGGCTTTGCCGCGGCGCGGATATTTTAATTATTATTATTATTATTATTATCTTAAAGTTATGCTCTCTTTGAAAGAACGTCCTTCTCGTACTCGCGAACCTTGTCAAGCCACTCAAGACCAACACCCTTGTTGTTCTTAGCGCAGTAGTAATCCCATACGATCGAGAACGGAGCAGCCTTGAATTCCTGTGTAACAGCAAGTCTGCCTGAAACATCACCGTCAGCCTCAAGCTTCTTCATCATTTCTGTAGGCTGAAGCAGAGCGTAAAGCATAGCCTTTCTTGTGTTTCTCATGCCTATTACCCATGCAGCTATTCTGTTGATGGAAGCATCAAAGAAGTCTGTAGCGATATATGTATCCTCAAGCTTGCCAAGTCTTACAAGCTCTTCCATGATCGACTTTGTTTCATCGTCAAAAGCAACAACATGGTCGCTGTCCCATCTGATAGGACGTGAAACGTGAAGAAGAACGTGATCCTGGAATGCGTATATAGCTCCAAGCTTAGCTGAAACAACTTCTGTTGGATGATAGTGACCTGTGTCAAGTGTAAGGATTATATGATCTGTGTTCTTTGAAAGAACATAGCCCATGCAGAACTCATGTGATCCTGCTGTAAAGCTCTCAGCGCCGATACCGAATACCTTTGACTCGATACCGTCCATAACGCCTTCAACATCCTTTGTAGCCTCAAAGATCTCGTCATAGCTCTTCTTGAGGTTGAGTCTCGGTGTGAGAGTGTCTACAGGGAATTCCTTGTCACCGTCCGGTGTCCAGTGGTTGATAACACAAACCTTGCCTGTTTCCTTATAGAAATATTCGCCTATTCTGCGGCAAGCTATACCATGCTTTACCCAAAACTGTCTGATCTCCTCATCTGATGATGAGAGAGTAGCCTTTTCACTCTTAGGATGTGAAAAATATGTAGGATTGAAGTCGAGACCTATGCCCTTTTCCTTTGCCCATGCTACCCAGTTCTTGAAAAGCTCCGGTGTTATAGCGTCACGGTCAACAAAGGTATCTGACTCCTGGTAGTTAGCGTGGATATTCAGCTTAAGCTCGCCGGGAATAAATTCCATAGCCTTGTCGATATCAGCGCGCAGCTCGTCCGCAGTTCTTGCAGCGCCAGGATAGTTGCCTGTTGTCTGGATGCCGCCTGTAAGTCCTCCCTCTTTCTTTTCAAAACCGGCTACGTCGTCTCCCTGCCAGCAGTGCATTGAGATCGGTGTTGAATCACAGATCTCGATCATCTTGTCAACGTCAATGCCGTACTGAGCATAATACTCCTTCGCGAGCTCGTAGCCTTTGTTTACATCGTACATAGTTGATTACCCCTCTCATATAGTATTATTTATGCCGCTTGAAGCGGCATAAGCATCCGCGCAAAGCGGAATGCACGGAAAACCGCGCATTAGTATATCTATATTATACAATAAAACTGTAATATTTGCAAGCAATTTCTTTAATATTTCCAAAAAAAAATATATTTGTTAAATTCCTATGAATTTTTAAGAAAAACCTTTTAAATTCGAGAGTTATATGGTATAATAAAGATTGCAGATCTCATGACGGCGTAAATATTATACGATGATTTCAGGATAAATAATAATAGATGTTAGTTTTATATGATTCCGGCGCAAGGTCAGATGACCTGTCTTGCGGACATAAATTGAAAGACCGGAATAAGCGGGGATCAGGTCATTGCATATGATAAGATTATTGATTACGGAGGTAAATGCTTAATGGAAATGTGTTCAAAATGCGGAGTAAGACCCGCTGTTTTGTACGTGACCAAGATGGAGGGGAACAAGACCTCTATGGAGGGATATTGTCTTTCCTGCGCAAAGGAGCTTGGGCTCGCGCCGGTAGACAAGATGCTTGATAAATTTGGAATAGGCGAAGAGGATATTGAAAATATTAACGAGCAGATGAATGAGTTCATGGAAAGCATGGGCGGAATAGAAGGTATACGCGAGGCAGAGCAGAACATGCTGGCGAATGCTGATGATGACGATATAGAGGGCGGAGCCATGACGGCGCCGATATCGGATATGCTGCAGAATATTTTCGGTCAGGGAGCGGGCGGCACAGAGGGTGCCGCTGCCGGAAACGAAAAGACAGATAAGAAAAACGACAAACGCGGAGCAAAGCGTGGTAAAAAGAGCCTGCTTGATACCTATGGAACAGATCTTACAGCCCGCGCCGCTTTGGGCGAGGTTGACCGCGTTGTCAGCCGCGATACAGAAATAGAGCGCGTTATACAGATACTTAACAGGAGAACAAAGAACAATCCCATACTGCTTGGAGAGCCGGGCGTAGGTAAAACTGCTGTGGCAGAAGGGCTTGCAATGCGCATATTTGAAAAAAAGGTACCGCCAAAGCTTTTTGACATAAGGCTGTATCTGATAGACTTTGCCGCCATAGTAGCGGGAACTCAGTTCAGAGGTCAGTTTGAGGCGCGTCTTAAGTCGCTGCTCAAGGAGGCTGAGGAGCGTAAGAACGTTGTGCTTGTCATAGACGAGATACACAATATAGTTGCCGCAGGAGATGCCGAGGGAGCAATGAGCGCTGCAAATATCCTTAAGCCTGCTTTGGCAAGGGGCGAGATACAGATAATCGGCGCTACTACCCTTACGGAGTATAGGAAGCATATTGAAAAGGATACCGCTCTTGAAAGACGATTCCAGCCGGTGCTGGTGGATGAGCCATCAATCGAAGAGAGTATAGAGATACTTAACGGAATAAAGGACTATTATGAGAAGTATCATTCCGTAAAGATCAGCAGCGAGATAATCGAGCAGGCGGTAAAAATGTCGGAAAGATATATAACCGACAGATTCCTGCCGGATAAGGCTATAGATGTTATAGATGAGGCAGGCTCAAGAGTCAATCTGAGAAACAAAAGTCTGTATGAGCTGTCGCAGATAGACAGCCGTCTTGGGGAGCTTAATACGTCCATAACAGAGCTTAACGAGAACCAAAGCGGGAATGTTGACTACGAAAAGCTTGCAGAGCTGCGCTCTGAGGAGCTGAGGCTTGAGCAGAGAAAGGCAGAGTGTCAGAAAGAGGCAGAGAATGCTGAAATTACCTTTGACGATATAGCTGCCGTAATAGAGGGTTGGACAAAGATACCTGTGCACAGGCTTACAGAGGATGAATCAGAAAAGCTGCTGCATCTTGAGGAGCGCATACATGAGCGCGTTATTGGTCAGGATGAGGCTGTGTCGGCTGTATCGCGTGCTATTCGCCGCGGCAGGGCTGATATAACAACACAAAAGAGGCCGGTATCGTTCATATTTGCCGGACCTACGGGCGTGGGAAAGACAGAGCTTGTAAAAACTCTTGCCGAGGTCATGTTCAATAACGAGGAAGCCCTTATCAGAATAGATATGTCTGAGTATATGGAAAAGCATGCTGTTTCAAAGCTCATAGGCTCGCCCCCGGGTTATGTTGGCTATGATGACGCGGGACAGCTTACTGAGAAGGTCAGAAGAAAGCCGTATTCGGTAATACTGCTTGACGAGATAGAAAAGGCGCATCCTGATGTGTTCAATGTGTTCCTCCAGATACTTGACGATGGCAGAATAGCAGACAGTCATGGCAAGATAATCAATTTTGAGAATACTATAATAGTTATGACTACAAATGCAGGTTCAGAGTTCAGAGCTAACAAGACAGGATTTGCAAGGGACACAGACGTAACTCTTAAAGAGAATGTTGAGAAGAGCCTCAAGGAGTTTTTCAGACCTGAGTTCCTCAACAGAATTGACGACATTGTCACCTTCAAGCCTCTCTCGAAGGAGGAGCTGCGAAAGATAATAGACCTTATGCTTAAGAATATAACATCTAAGCTTGCAGAAAAGAAAGCTGAGATGGTAATAACAGATGCGGCAAAGGATCTTATTCTTGAAACAGGCTATGATGCTCAGTATGGAGCGCGTCCGCTTAAGCGCGCTATACAGACTCTTATTGAGGATAAGCTGGCAAAACTCGCACTTACAGGACAGATACATGAAAACAGTGCGATAGTAGCAGACAAAGCCGGAGATGAGATAAGCATAACAGTAACATCATTTTAAACAAAAGCCGTGTGAATGACCGGCTCACATAATACAGTAACATTTGATTTCACAGGATAGAGCTTCTGATGTGCCGCTCTATCCTGATTTTTTTTGTATAATTTACAGCCATATCATAGATGAATGGTGTTTTTATATTTATTATCTTTTTTTTAGATTGATTTTTGTATGATAATGTGGTAAAATATTTATAATATAACAACAATATGGTATGTGTTTTTTTGTAAAATTTGCAAAAAAATAAAATGCCATGCGTTATCTGGGGTATTCTGGCGATGAAAAATACGTTAAGTATCAGCAAGAATACTTGTTTGGGGATCGGCTTTGATGTGTGCATGTTTTATGATCAGGGGGATATGCAATGAAGAAACAAATTATAAGTATACTTGTATCAATAGCATTAGCAGCGACAGCTATGCCTATTTCTTTAGCGGAAAATACTGATACAGTAACAGGATCTGATGTTAAAGATATACAAAATTTGGATGACAGCTTTTTGGAGGATACTTTTCAAGAGGCTGTAGACATCATACAAAATAATGAAAGTGAATTTTATAATACCCATGATGGTTTTGAGACTGAAGAAAGCGTAGAGCTTTATTCTGACGAGGTAAGCATACAGGACTCAAGAGAACTTCGTCCGTACAGGGCGGGTAATAGTGATAATGTTGATACTTATTATGCGGACGAATATTTTCAAGGAACATTATATCCGGAAACGCTGCTTATCGGCGGACGAGATGTCTATTATAGTCTTATGGGGAAATGTGACACCGTTTCATTTAGCACAGGATGCAGAGATACAAGTGAATATGGAGGAGCAATTGATGTTTTCGGTGATGGAGTTCTGTTAAAGAGCATTCCGCGTCAAGGCAAGGATGAGGGGATAATGCGAATAACTCTGGATGTCAAAGGAATAAACACATTGAAAATTGTCGGAAAAGAGTCTTATGCCTCTGTCTTTTCGGTGTCCGCTGAGTATGATGGCAATTTGGAGATAGAAAAACCGACAGGTACGATACTGAATAATGTATCTGGCTTGGAAGCGGAAAATGAAATATTTATGGGAGAAGAATTCCCCGAGACATATAAGGTCGGAGGGCTAGAGATTTTATGGACAGATTGTGAAGAATTTTCGTCAATAAGTTTTTTGACCGGAGTTCGAGATAATCAAATAAATGGCGGAGCCTTGAGTGTATATGCGGATGATAAATTAGTATATGAAATACCCTCTCAAGTTATAGACGATGGGTTGAAATTATATAAAATATCTACAAATAATGCAAAAAATGTGAAGATTGTTAGTCTGGAAAGCTCAGCATCTGTTATTATGCCTCGATTTGGCTCAAATAAAAATGCTGAGGGATATATTTATCCTGACAGTATAAGTGACAAGTATTATAATAAGCTTGATGATGTCAGCTATGTAGACTTTTATGGGGGACCTTTGGGCGACGGAAATGAGTCTTTGGTTGATGTTGATGAATGCTTTTTTGGCTCAGAAAAAGATAACTACTATGTTTCTATTGCGTCAGGGTCATATATCACATTTAAATTCAATAATCCTGTAGCTGTTACGGATAACTCAGCTATTATATTGAAAACTGATGGAAATAACAATGAAAAAGCAGATGTATATGTTAGGACATCTCAAAAAGAAGATTTTCAGTACGTGTCAACTGTATGCGAAACGACCGAAAAGCATATCATACCATTAAAAGATATTGAAAGTCCGGTAATGGAAGTGAAAATTGAAGGAAAAGATGAGGATGGTGGTTCTCCCGGATTTGATTTAGTTGATCTATGTATTTTATCTAATAGTTCAGTTGATTACAGCAGCATAATTAACAGCTATAATGATTGGAAATATAACAGCTCAGATACGCAGGATGAGGAAGAAGAGAATAAAAATAATTCATTGAATTTGAATAACAATAGTTTTGAATCTTTTGATTCTGGAAAAGACACATTACGCGGACCGAAAATCAAGATATTAAATAAATCATTTTATTTATTTGAATTGCCGATAAATATGTCATTAAAGACACCCATAGGCAGCGTATCTTATAATTCTAAAAGTGAAAAATTTGAAGTCATGTTGGGGAAACTGGATAAAACAGCTCTTGCCAATGTAAACGAGAAGAATAAAACTTATCACGAATTGAAAGAGTTTATAAATTACTGCGGTAAGAAAACAACGAGCGATACCTGGAATAAATATCAGCATTTAAGAAAGGTATTGAAAGAAAGTAATATTGATTTGGGATTTTCATTCAATGCTACTCCGGCTGGGTATATGGAACTTGATAAAAATGGTAAATTCCTGGAGGGCTCAATTGTTTATGTTCTTAACATGGACATAAATATGAAAAATCCGATCCCGGCTGCTCCGATCATATATATCAAAGTAGGATTGGGAATTGATGCGATGGGCAAGTTTGGGATTAAATCCATTGACACGAATGCCTATTCGGTATTTGGAAGCCTTGGTTTAGACGTGGCGCCATATGTAGGCGCAGGCGCAGGCAATGCAAAGCTTGTAAACGCAGAAGTCGGAGCAAAGCTAACTCTTTCAACAAAGCTTGAGCTTATTAAAAATAAGAAACTGAGTGAGATATTTTCTGCTGATGCGACAGGCACGTTATATTTTAAATTAAAAGCGTTAGCGTTTATAAATTTTGAAAAAAAATTTGATATAGCAAAAATGTCATTATATCCTGATTTTGGCGCTGATTTAATGTCTATAGAATTGGCAGGCTATGATGATATGGTCGTAATGCCGCGGGATTATATGGATGAAGAATCGGTATTCACGGCAAATGACAACATATCTGTTATGAGCATAGATAAGATCGAAACATCTGTTTTTAAAACAAATATCTATCCTAATGCCGAACCTCAGCTTATAAAACTCAATGATGGCAGGGAAATGCTTGTATGGATAGATAATGATGTATCAAGAAGCGATATAAACTGTTCAGTATTAAAATTTTCGATCAATAACGGTACATCGTGGTCGCAGCCGGCAGACGTATACAACAGCGGCACGGCGGATTTTGCTCCGGCAATTGCGGTAACGGAGAATGGTGCGGCATTGGTATGGCAAAAATCAAATGCTGTTTTATCTGATAGCGCAACATTGACAGAAATGGCGCAGCAGATGGATCTATATTATTCTGAATTTGATGGCACAGGCTGGAGTGCACCTATCAAGCTGACTGATGAAAATACAGTTTATGAATTTGCGCCGGATATTGCCTCTGACGGAACAAATATAACAGTTGCGTGGGTAGAAAACAGTGAAAATGATTGTTTCGCATTATCGGGAACAAACACCATATACACTAAAACAAGTGCCGATAACTGGACGGAAACAACCGCTGCGGTATCTGATTTGGGCAATGTTACAAGTGTGGGCATTACATATATGGGCGGAGCGCCTACAGTAGCTTACACTGTTGATATGAATGGCGATACTGAAACTTCAGGTGATGTGGAGCTGTACGAATACTGCGGCGGCGAGGTGAGCCGTATAACTGAAGATGAAGTTATAGACTATGGTTTGACTATGGGCAGCAAAGGTTATTCATGGATACATAACGATCAGCTTTGGGAAAGAACTGTCGCAGGCGTAAGCCTTATGGAAATCCCGATCATGCCGCATTATCTCAGCAATGTTCACTTAATGTCAAACGGAGAGGATAGAGCTATCGTATGGGAACAGATAAATGAATTTACCTCCGATTTATATGCTATGTATTATGATAACGACGATAAGGCTTGGGGAGAGCCTGTAAAACTTACTGAGGATAATAAGAAAATCAGAGAGTCAAGCGGATATATGACTTCTGACGGCACTATCAGAATGGCTTTTGGTCAAGCTGAGGTTAACGAGGACTCAGAAGACGTTTATGGCAGATGTGATCTTATGGTTTCAAATATTAGAGAGAAATGTGATGTTGAGGTTGTTTCTGCGGATTGTGAATATATAAACTATGTTCCGGGCGAGGAAGCTGTAATTTGTGCCACGGTGAAGAATAACAGCTCTTCAAAAATCAACAAGTTTGATGTAACTGTTACAAGCGGCGGTACAACCGTAGCTGAAACGCAGGTTGAAAAGGAAATTATATCCGGAGGAATTGACTATATAGAAATTCCGTATATTTTGCCGAGCGATTTATCAAATAAAACCCTTGCGGTTACTGTAACTCCAGCGGAAAAAACAGACGATGATCTATCAAACAACAGCACAAGCTTTGAAATGGGATTTTCGGATCTTGTTACAACGGTAAGCGTTGACGGGAATACAATAACAGCAACAATTAAAAATTCAGGCTGTTTATCGGCTGAAAATGTTATGTGTACTTTGAGCGAGTCTGACGGAACGGTTATTGAGGAAAGACGGCTTAACACAATGGAGGCGGGTGCGGCCGAACAAATTGAATTCACTGTAAATAATTCTGACAGAGTGATTATAAGCGTAACTACTGATAGCAATGAGAATCTGTATTCTAATAACGATGCGGCTGTTTCGCTGACAGAATATGAAAACAAAGGTGTATATATCGCTTTGAGTGAATACGAGATCGAGGGTGATAAAATGACTGTTAATTCAACCGTGGTAAATGACAGTGAGAACGAGGAAGACGTTGAGGTTATTATTGCCTCGTATAATGGAGATACATTGAATGAGGTTGTGACTGATACAGTAAGACTTTCAGCAAATGGTACAGAAAAAATCACAAAAGATTTTGATCCAAATGTTGACACGGTAAAAGTATTTATATGGGATAGTATCAGCGGTATGAGACCGTATAACAGTACTGTAAGTATTGATATCATTTAAAATATGGACATAAAAAAGCACGGTATATTGTAAATAAGCGGTATATACCGTGCTTTTTAACGCTGTTTTTGATGGTTTTGGAATGTTTGCTGCTTTATGCGGTATGCTGTAAATCGCAGATCTTTCTTATCAGTAAGTCTCTATTTTTTATAACACTTTGGTGAGGATCGGACTAAGACTATCATATAATATACCTTGATATTATATGAAAATATATTTATTTAAGAAGTTTTGCGCTTATATGTCAGAAACTTGAAAGAAAGTCCTTTTTCGGTGAACTCCTCTGAGCATTCTAAAATCTCCCAATCTGTATCGCTGTCAAGATCTGTCATGAACGCGTCTGCTCCGTCCGGAGCCGGAGCATCTGTCTTTGTAACATATGCGGTATCACAGTAAGGCAGCAGCAGCTTATATATGGACTCGCCGCCTATAACATAGACGCTGTCACTGTCATAACCCTTTAAAACATCCTTAAGCTCATCTGCTGAATGGCAGACTGTCACGCCGCTGCGCTCAAATCCCGCGTTTTTTGTAAGGACTATATTAGTCCTGTTCGGGAGCGCCCTGCCGCCTGGGAGAGAATCGAGAGTTTTTCTGCCCATAACTATCACATTTCCTGTGGTGTGGTCTTTAAAAAACTTCATATCCTTTGAAAAATGGAACAGCAGCTCGTTCCCTTTCCCTATTGCCCATTCTTTTGAAACATTTACTATCAGCTTCATGTCCGGCTCAGTCCTCAATAAGCTCAGCTCCGCGAGCTTTTTCGAGAAAAGCGTCTATTCCCTCGCGGGCTGTTGCCTCATCTACCTCATATTCTTTCAGCATATCAGCGAGAAGCTCGTCATAGGTGCAGCCCTCGGAGAGCTTTTTCCAAATGAATGCTCCTGTGTCATTTAGAGTTATAAGACCGTTGAAATCTACTGATGCCTGACCTACGGCAACAACAACGTGCCTATTCGCTACGCTTCTTAGCATAAATCCTTTTTTTGTCTTCATGATATATTCCTCTTTCTTAATAAATTATCTTATTTACTGTCGGTTGATTTGTTCATACCATTGTAAGCCGTTTCGGGAGCGTCAAGCTCCATATTACAGTACAGCCTGTAGACCGGAACTGAGCGTAAAACCTTGTCAAGAGTTGAGAGCATCTTATCCATATCCTCCTCGTTTACGGGACGAACCGTCTGGTTCAGTATTGAGAACAACGCCTCATCAGGATCTATCGGCTCAATATGGTTATAGGTGTCTCGTTCAAGCACGCATATTCCTTTTATAGGAACACCTTTGTTCACGTTGAGATTCGTCTTCCCTGAAAATGGAGTTCCGTAGGCATATACTCCGTTTTCTGTTATGCGGATCGCCGGTTTATCATCGTTTAATATGTATGCACCCTCGAATCTTTTGAGCCAAAGCTGGGTATGAGTCGATTTTCCTGTGCCGCACGGGGCGGAAAACAGATATGCCTCATTATTGTAAACAACACATGAGGAATGCAGCAGCATGCCATCGAAATGGACAAGCGCATTGTAAAATTCAGCGCCCATCCATATGTATTCTATCATTTCATAGTCGAGATGAGGATTTTCTATCAGCTTCTGCTCGTAAAATTCCGGAGTGAGCCTTATTTTCACATTGGCGGCATCATCATCACTGCATTTATAATCCGCGCTTTGCATTGTAAGCCTCGGAAACCGAATGTTCATATCAACAATAATTCCGGCTATGTTATACTTCATTTTACCTATCCTTTCATTAATACCGCGCCTGCATTCTGGATACAGCGCTGCGGCGATGTGTCCGGATATACGTTTAGCGATACTATACCGGACCGATAGAATTATTATACACAAATTGCAAATAAATTTCAAGTATTTTTAAGGAAATATCAAAAAATATATAGACATTTTTTGAAAATTGTTGTATAATAGAAACAGACGGCTTTGGGATGTTGATCCCTGAATATATAAAGAGAAAGGAAAAATTTATAATGAACAAATTATTGAAAATATTTTCGTATGCCGCAGCATCAGCTATGGTGCTGTGCATTGGCACAGGAGCGTTCGCTCAGTTCAGTGATATGCCTGAGGGAGAGATGGGAGTTGCTTTGCAGAATGCAGTGGATGCGGGGCTTATGGATGGTGTATCAGATGACAGCATTGCTCCGTATGATTATATCACACGCGCTCAGATGGCTACTATCATTACACGTGCGTTCAGCGCTGAGGATAAATCAGAACAGACTTTTGGAGATGTGAAAAATGATGCGTGGTATGCCGATGCTGTTTCAAAGGCGGTAGCGATGGGTGCATTTGAGGGAGATGATGACAACAACTTCAATCCTGAAAATAATATCACATTCCAGGAAACCTATATAGTTCTGTCACGTGTGTTTGCTTTTGAGCCTTACGAGCTTAAATATCAGTCAGGCGAGACTTTGCTGCTTGGCGACTGCGACGCAAGTGTGCTCGATAAGTTCTCAGACAAGGATCAGATAGCGTCATGGGCGGTTGACGGAACAAAATATATCGTAGGCAACGGAGGCTGGGAAGGAATAGATGGACTTCTTAAGCCGACGGACAATATAACAAGAGGCGAATTTGCAATAATAATGGATGCGCTCGTTGAGACATATATAGATGAGCCGGGTACATACACAGATCTGCCGGATGGTCTTACAATGGTAAGATGCGGTGGAGTGACAATAGACGGTCTCCAGACATCACACAACCTTATCATAACATATGGCGTAGACGAGAGCGGATGTAAGATAGTAAATTCAACTGTAAACGGAGTTACTTTGGTTTTGGGCGGTGCGGATACTGCCGCAAAGGCAAAGGGAGCGGAGCTTCCGGATAACTCCTATGTGTCTATACAGGGCAATTTCTATGATGTTCGTGTGAATGCTCCTTATGTGTATCTTGATGCAAACGCTGCATCTGTAAGCTATTATAAGGGTGTTGAGCGCAGCCTCGTTGGACTTTCATTCAGCTGATAAATAGTTTATCTTCAAACTGTATTCTGTTGCTGCTGCAGCGGAATACAGTTTGTTTTATGTTTGAGTTTGCATTATGTAAGCAAAAATGCGCAAAACATAGCAATCAGGTTTGATTTTTTGATAAATATTACTACAAACACTGTGTTGACAAAAAACCTCAATTATGATATAATCATAAGAGTTTAAAAAGAACAGTGAATATTTGTGTGGCTTAAACGAGTCCTATACTTGGTATAGTGTTGTGCTTGTTTATTATTTTATGAAAGGATGATGGTGGTTGGAAAACCGAAGTTCAGAGGCAAACAAGGAACAGCTTAAGGGCGGTGAATCGGAAATAAGTATCGTTGATATAATCAATATGATGCTTACTTTCTGGTGGTTTATTGTTATACTGGCAGTGCTGGTAGGAGGAGCGACATATACCTATTTTAAAATGACATCAATACCGGAATACAAGTCTACATCAAGAGTATACATAGATACCGAAGCGCAGAAGACATCTACTGATGTAAATACATCTGCAATTACGGGAACTATCAATATTTTGCCGACATATATCGCAGTATTGCAGAGTAAAACATTTCTTGATCTTGTAAGTGATGATTTGGATAATAAATATTCGGTAAGCGATATTACGGGAATGCTCACGCTTGAGGCTGAGTCGGATACCAATATTATAAAAATAACAGTAAAAAACAAGGATGCCCATGTTGCATATCTTGTATGTTCAAGTATAGTGAATAATGCTCCGAATGAGATAGCAAGACTTTTCGGAGGCGGAAGCACAAAGCTTATTGAATATCCGGAGGAAGCGGATGAATCGGAGCCTATGCACACGGCGAGAAATGCTATAATAGGCTTTGTAGCGGGTGCAGCGGTGGCTATGGTCATCATATTCCTGGTAAATATGTTTGATACACGCGTAAAGAGCAAGGATGAGCTTGTTGCTAAATATAATCTGCCAATACTCGGCGAAGTGCCGAATCTGCAGAATTGATCAGCGTGTATGTTTATTGTTTATGGAGGTTGTGATGGCAGAACAGAAAGCTAAAAGAGGACTGTTTGGTAAAAAAACAGATCAGGTAAATGAGAGACAATTAAGATTAAAGCAGAGTCAGGAATCTATTCTTAACAGAAAGACCCCGTTCGTTGTTCAGGAGGCGTATAGAACAGCCAGAACAAATATAATATTTTCTTTGGCGGGTTCTGAGGATAAATGCAAGAAGCTCTGCATAACGAGCGCGAATGCAGGAGAGGGAAAAACAACAACAACGCTTAATCTTGCAATAACCTTTGCTCAGATAGGCTCAAAGGTATTGCTTATAGACTGTGACTTAAGAAAACCAAGAATACATCAGTATTTGGGCGTTGTGAAAACGGATGGACTTACTACGGTCCTGTCAAAGCAGAAAGAGTTTGAGGATGTTGTATACCATAATCTTCGTCCCGGACTTGATTGCCTGACGTCCGGCTCTATCCCGCCAAATCCAGCTGAGCTGCTTGCGTCGGATAGTATGAAAAATCTGCTCAGAAAGCTTGAGGGGATGTATGATTATATATTGCTCGATACTCCTCCGGTAACCGTAGTTACTGATGCAGTGGCTCTTTCAAACAGCGTATCAGGTGTGATGATAGTGGTGCGAGAGGGATATACAAATCATGAAAGTATAGAGCAGGCGCTTAAGCTGCTTAAGATCGCGAACGCTAAGGTGCTTGGTTTCTTTGTTAATGATATCGATGTTGTTGGCATGAACTATGGTTCCTATAGAGGCGCTTACGGCAAGAGTTACCGATATAAGTATAAGTATGGCTATCGTTATAACTATAGATATGGCTATAAGTATGGATACGGGTATGATACAACGGCAGCGCCAAAATCGAAAACCGGCATATTCGGAAGAAAGAAGCGAAAAGATGCTCAGACCGACGAGACACAGTCGATTTCAAATAAAGCGGCAGATACCGGAGGTGAATAATACATTGAAGAAATTTAAACTTCTTCTTGTATGTGCTTTTCTGCTGCTGTTTGCTGCCGGGTGTGGGAATAAGTCGATTCTTAAAGACGAGCTCTCTAAAGTTGAGCTTACTACAGAGCTGCCTCCGGTGCGAGTTGAAAATTGTGATCGTCTTGAGGATGCGGATGACGCTGTATACGAGCAGCAGCTGGCGGCATGTGAAATGTACATAGAAGCATATGAGATAACAAAAACATCCGATTATGTAGAAAAATATAAGGATGATATTGATGAGGATCGCGTAGCATACTACTGTAATGAAAGAAGAAAGGAGCTGCAGCTGGATATATCCACCGCTCTTTATGATAACATCTTTGCTATGGTAAAGAGTGTTGAGGATTGCGACAATATCACAGCATATATAAAACGTGTCAATTATGATGTGGTAAACTTCTATGATTATTATTCAGAATATCTAAATTCAAATGATACAAGTGAGACATTGTGTAAGATACTTACAAAGTTCTATGAAAGAACCAATGTCCTGGCATTCAGATTTATGGAGGATAATTATAAGGATATAATCATGGCAGCTTTAGAAACAGTTGAAAAGAACGCGAGAGCTAATGAAGATCTGAATATGTATATCTCAATGAATAATGAGATAATACGAGCGTTGAATACGGTTTATGGAGGTGTTCCGGAGGACTATTCAATACCGATAGCTGAGGCGAATATGAAACTGGCAAGAAAACTGCTTGAGTCTGATAATGATCTGACAGAAAGAGATATAGACACACTTATGCAGCAGTTAGGTGAGCCGACTCCAACGCCAGAGGTAACACCGACACCAGAGCCTACTCCGACGCCTGAGCCTACGCCTGTTCCTACAGAAAAGCCCGTGCCTACACAAGCGCCGGTAAAAACATCAGCACCTGTAAGAACACAGGCGCCAGCTGCAACGCCAAGACCGCCTGAGCCTACACAGGCGCCGGATCCGGTCATAGTTGAGCCTGAGCCTACGGAGGCGTATGTAGAAGATAAGCAGTATACTTTTGAGATCGATTGAGACCCGTGAGGCTCATATCAAGGAATGTGCTAAGGTATTATCTGTTAGGTTAAATATTATAAATAAAGAGGAATTAGTTATGAAGAAAATCAAAGTCATATCATGGTCTGTAACACTGCTGCTTATGGCGTTGATTTTCTTTTTTTCTTCTCAGAACAGCACTGAGTCATCGGGGGTATCATCAGGCTTTACAAGAGAAATAGTAGATGCTGTTTCAAGGTTTTTTGGCTGGAGTGATACGTTTAAAAATGCCGCAGTCGATTTTATCCATGGATATGTGCGCAAGGCTGCGCATTTTACTATATATGCGGCTCTTGGAATGTCTGTTTCGTTATCGGTAGGAGTAAGCGCGGATAGACCAAATAAAAAAATATGGATTATTGCTGTAGTGTTCTGCGCGCTGTATGCAGCCACTGATGAGTTCCATCAGTATTTTGTTGACGGGCGTGCCGGACGAATAACAGATGTCTGTATCGATACTGCCGGAGCAGCCTTGGGAGCATTTATTCTTTTGGGGCTAAAAATATTAAGAAAAAAAGTCGATTATAAATTTGATGGCTGGATTACTCTTACAGTCGTTCTGATGGTGATAATATTTGCTTTTTCGTCACAGACAAGCAGTGAATCAAATGAGCTGTCAAAAAGCGTTTCAGGTTTTATAGCTGACATATGGAATTTTTTTGTAAAAGCCGAGGAATATCAGCTTAATGCGGCAGAGATCAACAGATATGTTAGGAAGGCTGCTCATTTCATGCTTTATATGGTGCTTGGAGGAGCTACAGCTGTAATGCTTAATAAGAAAGGTAAATTCAAGGTTCAGAATGTATGGCTGATCTCTGTATTACTTTGTCTGGCGTATGCGGCGGGCGATGAGCTTCACCAGGGGTTTGTTGCCGGCAGAGGACCGCTTGTGTCAGACGTGAGACTTGATACCTGCGGCGGAATGACAGGCGCAGGAATATATGTTTTGTATTATATAGCGCGTTATGGGTCTAAAATTCAGCGAGATACCGTGTTTAAAAAGAAAAAATAACATAATTATAGATGAAATAGGGGCGAACAAGCGTTGACTGCATTTGCGACTGATGGATTGTGAAGGAGGATAGGTATGATAGCAGATTTTCATTCTCACATATTGCCGGAATTTGATGACGGCGCCGAAAATACGGCTATGTCACTAAAAATGATAGAGGAAAGTCAGAAGATGGGGGTTACTGATATAGTATCCACATCGCACTGCTATCCTATAAAAAATTCAGATATTAAAGATTTTATAGCTGAACGGAATTTTTCATTCGGAAAGCTTGTAAATGCGGCAAGCGCTGCGGGAAAAGAGCTTCCTAAAATACATCTTGGCTGCGAGGTTCATCTCACATGTGATTTGATGAAATTCAGCAGCATAAAGAGTTTATGTATAGAGGGTACTGACTATATGCTGCTTGAAATGCCGTCTTCACCCTGGAGCGATAATACTATTGATAATGTATATAAGCTTACTATCAGTGGTATACATCCCATAATAGCGCATGCGGAGAGGAATTTGTCTCAAAAAACAGAATTGCTCAACAGTTTATACGACCTTGATATACTTATCCAGATAAATGCCGTCAGCTTTGGCATACCGCAGCTTAAAAAATTTATAGATAAAATGTTTGCTTCGGGTATGATTCACGTTGTAGGCACGGATATGCATAATATAACATCAAGGTCGCCCAATATAGAAAGGGCGCGAAAATATATTTGCAAGCGCTATGGTCTGAGCTGTTGGGAATATTTGATGCGCAATGCCTCTGTAATATTAGACGGTAATACATTATCGTACAGGGATTTTGAAATTTTTAGGAAAAAGAGCTTATTTGGAAATAAATAACATTACATAAATTAGATTATTTATCTCTGAAAGCTTGACATTCATGTGGTTTTAGTATATAATATTATTAGTTATATATTCATAATAGTGATGTGGCAAACGCATAACTTGAATAAAACAAAAAAAGGAGTAGTGAATATGAAAAAGGTATTATTTTTTGTTACAGCGTTGACTGTAGCGATATCTTCTATTGCTCCGCTGGCGTCTGCAGCGCCGATTACGTATTCTTTTGCTGATGGAAACTATGATAGTAGTCAGCTGGGAACATATGGTGTTCCGAAAGAGGATAATGTTGATGTAAACCTTGATATTAAATCAAAATGGAGCTCGGCATTGAATTATTCGGATCATTCTTCTGAAAGATCTGCGCTGCGTGCAACAGTATCAAAGTCAGATTCTACAAAGGATTTTGATGCTATTGCATATCTTGATATGACAGGCGTTGCGGCTGAATGGGATGCATATCTTGGTGCGGCAGCTGAGTACGCAATTAAAAAAGGTATAGCAACAAATGAAGAGGAAGCAAGAAATTATGCGAAAAAACTGGTTACTCTTGAGGGTGAATACAGTATTGAGATCACCTGCCAGGGTACAGGCTCAAGCGCAGGTTCCGATCTTGTCGGAATTGAGAACACAAAGCTTCAGAATCAGGACACAAGCGGTTTTGAGTGGGTTGAAACAACTGTAGATGATTATACTTTCGGTGCTGAGTCGTTCTTTGAATTCGCATCTCAGTCCTATCAGGAGGATGCGGCTAATGGCGAAAGAAAATATACTTTGGTTATGAAAGTCAAGGATGATGTGAATGAAGCACTTGATGAGTATTTTACAAAGATAAATTCAGCAGATGAAGATGACACAAGCTATGATTTTCTGACACTTAGTATTCCTGCAAACACTGTGGGAAAAGCCGGAACAATATATCCTATCGAGGGAACGTTCTCGGGTTATGTAAATATTAAAATTGGCGGAGAAACATACAAGGTTACATTCGGAAGCACAGGCGATGACGGAGTGTTTACACCGCAGGTAACAGACAATGAATATGTTACACTTTCTGTTTCAGGCGGCGGCGGAAGTCCTTCATCACCGACAACACCGACAGAGCAGCCTACAGTAACAGAAGCTCCTACAGCTACAGATGAGCCATCGCAGACTGGAGAGCCTTCAGCTACAGATGTGCCAGGTACATCAGAAACACATACACCTGCACCGGTAGAAACACCGGGAACAGAGACAGGTGCACATCTCAATTATGATGATCATTATGCGTATATCATAGGTTATCCGGTTGAGGATGGTCAGACACAGGATTATCGTGAGGTCAGACCGCAGAATAACATAACACGTGCTGAGGTAGCTACTATATTCTTCAGAATGCTCACAGACGAATCGCGTGCAGAGTTCTGGACAAAGGAAAATCCATATTCTGATGTAAATATAAATGATTGGTTCAATAATGCTATCTCAACAGCAACAAATGCTGGAATAGTTAACGGCTATGATACAGGAGACTTTAAGCCTAACGCGCCTATAACAAGAGCAGAGTTTGCAGCTATAGCAGCAAGATTCAGTTCAAGAGAATATTCAGGCGCTGATATGTTCTCAGATATAAGCGGACATTGGGCAAGAGAAGATATTAACCGTGCAGCTGATATCGGTTGGATAACAGGTTATGAGGATGGAACTTTCAGACCTGACCAGTATATCACACGTGCTGAGGCTATGACACTCATCAACAGACTGCTTTACAGACTTGTTGATAACGATGGTCTCCATGAGGATATGGTAAGATGGATCGATAATAATCCTGGAGCATGGTATTATGCTAACGTTCAGGAAGCGACAAATTCACACTACTATGATCGTGTAGCGATTGGATATTATGAGACATGGACCAGCATAAGAGAGCCGCGTGATTGGGAAGCTCTTGAAAAGGCATTATCAGAAGTAACAGATGCAGGTTCAGAGGAATCAGTATTTGATGAGTCCTTGCTTGATGAGGATGCGCCAATAGTTACTGAGGAACCTGATGCTGATGAAGCTGAAGCAACAGAAGAACCAAGCACAACGGAAGAGCCGGATACAACAGAGGCTCCGGAGGCATAAATGTGAATATATATATAGAACCGGTTTTAGAGCCGGTTCTATTATTGACTTTTTGTCAATAGTTGGGATGAAAATCTCGAATGGAATTTTGCGGTGGCATTATGCTGCCGCATTTTTTATTTGTCATCCATTTCAACGCGATCATGCAATCTATATAAATACAGCGCTGAGAGGTAATGGATACTATCCGCACTATTACCTCAGCGTATTAAAATGAACCTCTTTGTGCCTTATTGTAAATAGTTGGAGTGGGTTGACCGATAGCTGCATAGACTCTAACTGCTGTAAGCAACAAATACGATCTTATGTGCTCTTTCTTTCAATAAGAGATGGCGAGAGTTGTGTTCTCGTGATAAGCCCGCCGCCATCTATGATATGATTGATTAGCTGTTCAGCGGCAAGCGCGCCAAACTGCTGCTTTGGCACAGCTATAGTTGTCAGCGGAGGCTCAGTTATATCGCACAGCGGCATATTGTCAAAGCCGATGATAGAAATATCCTCAGGTATTTTATAACCATGCTCCTTAAGCGCTCTCATTGCTCCGGCTGCTATTAGATCGTTGTCTGCTATATAGGCGCCTGCCAATGGACGGTCGTGCTTTAATATGTTTTTCATATCATAATAGGCTCCGTCTGTTGTCGGAGTCAGATAATGTACCGGCTGTTTATCATGATCCATAGAGTGCTTTTTTAGAGCACACATGTAGCCAGTAAATCTTTCTGTAAAATTTACTATATTCTGTGATGAGCGCAGATATCCAATGCTGCTGTGACCGAGACCTATTAGGTATTCCGCCGCTCTAAACATTCCGCTGATATTATTTATGGATACAAAGCATCTGTCGCACTCATTGAAATATGTGTCAAGAACTATCAGCGGTTTACTTATTTTATTGAATAGCTCAATGTCGTGCAGCTGCATTTCTGTTCCTAACAGAAGTATCCCGCTGCATTCATTGCCAGAAAGCTCGTTGATTTGTTCTGCCGTCTTGCTTGACTCATATATATATTGCATCTGCAGGGCATATCCATGCTTGCGGCACATGTTGTCGATACCCTCTGTCAGCTGAGAAAAGAAAGGCGTGTCAGCAACAATAATTCCATTCTTTTTATAGATTACAAGCAATATGACTGAGGGAGAAGTCTCAGTTTCAAATTTTGAAAAATCAAAGCCGTACTTTTTTGCGGCGTTAATGACCCTGTCTCTGGTTTCCGCGCTTATGCCGGGCTTATTGTTAAGCACCATAGAAACTGTTGCTGCCGATATGTTCAGCTTTTCTGCAAGCTCTTTTGACGATATTGCCATAAAAAATCCCCCTGTAATTGTAATATTTCAAGCGATAGACAAGCCGCGCATCAGAATTCATCTGACCAATATATGAACTAAATCAGTATATATTAATTATATATATATTTTGTTAAATTGTCAAGAAAATTAAGTTAAAATTAAATAAAAATTCAAAAAAATTTAGTAAACCATCTTGACAAAACGTATCGTAATACGTATAATTAAGTAAAATATTTTTGGCAGGAGGGTTATTATGATCGGGGTATGGGATACGGTCGAATTAGAATTTGAGGGGAAAACAGCAGGAAATCCTTTTACGGACTATGAGATATACGGAGAGTTCACCTGCGGGAACGGTGTCAAAAAAGCGTCCGGTTTCTATGATGGTGACGGAGTGTATAAAATAAGATTTATGCCTGAACAGGAGGGCTGCTACAGCTACAGGGTATATGGAAGCTTTTCGGATAAGGAGTTTTGCGGCAGCTTTGAGGCAGGCAAAGCTACAAGCAGCGGTCCTGTAAAAGCAAAGGGCAGACATTTTGTATATAGTGACGGAACACCATATTACTCGATAGGCACTACCTGTTATGGTTGGTCTAATCAGCGAGAGGAATTGCAGGATCAGACTATTGATACTCTCAGGGAAAGCAGCTTTAATAAGATACGTTTTTGCATATTCCCTAAGCATTATGATTATAATTACAGGGATCCGGCCAGATTTCCCTATATCGGCACGCCTGTCAGCCGCGTAGGCATTAATAAATTCACGTTTGAGGATTATTATAATATAAGCCCCGAAAATAAATGGGATCTCACGAGGTTTGATACAGAATATTTCAAGATGATAGACAGAAATATCGTAAGGCTCATGGAATTGGGTATTGAGGCTGATCTTATTCTTTTCCATCCATACGACAGATGGGGATTTTCAAACATGCCTGCAGAGGCAAATGAGCTGTATCTAAAATATGTTACAGCGCGTTTTTCAGCATACAGAAATGTATGGTGGAGCCTTGCAAACGAGTACGATCTGTGCAAGAGCAAAACAATTGAGGACTGGGAAAACTATGCGGATATAGTCACGAAAAATGATCCGTACTCACATCTTATAAGTATACATAACTGCGTGAAGCTATATGATTTTACAAAGCCATGGGTGACACATTGCTCGGTTCAGAGACAGGTGGGTGAAAATGAGCTTGACAACATCTACAGTTGGCTGGATAAATATAATAAGCCTATTGTGATAGATGAGATGTGCTATGAGGGGAATATAGAGCAGTACTGGGGAAATATTTCCGGTCAGGAAATGACGCGCCGTATGTGGAAAACGGTAGTTCTTGGAGCATATCCGGGACACAGCGAGTGCTATCTGAACGAGGATATATGGTGGTCACACGGAGGCAGGCTTTATGGCGAAAGCTATAAGCGTTTCGGTTTTCTGCATAGAATAATGAGTGAAATAGGCTTTCTGCATCCGGTGGATTATACAGCTGCAGAAAACACTGACGGTTCAGTAAGACTTGAATATTATGGCGAGCACAGACCATGCTATAAAATATTTAAGCTTGGTGATGAAAGGTGCAGGATAGAAGTCATAGATACATGGGGAATGACTGTAGAGGATATGGGTATACACAGCGGAAATGTAAAAATAGAGCTTCCTGCTCGTGAGTATATGGCTGTAAGGATCACAAAGCAAAGATAAGGGGAATTTTCAATGGAAGTATTGACACAAATAATAGGCATTGCAGCGATGATATTTTCAGTGTTTTCTTTTCAGATGAACAGACACAAGCATATTATGATAATGCAGATACTTGCAACGAGCTTGTTCGGCTTGCAGTATTTTTTGCTTGGAGCGTATACTGGAATGGCTGTTGATGCTGTTGCGGTGGTTAGAGGCATAGTTTTTTATAATAAGGATAAGAAATGGGCGTCAAGCAATATATGGATAGCTGTATTCATAATAATGTTTATTGTATCCGGTATATTTACATGGCAGGGGCCATCATCTCTGCTGATGACCGGGGCGATGATATTGAATACTTTTTCTTTTTCATTTACGAAACCTAAACTTGTGCGCTCAACAATATTGATATCGTCTCCGCTGGTATTGATATACAATATCATAACCGGTTCAATAGGCGGTATAATAAACGAGATATGCGTAGAGCTTTCATCTGTGGTGGGGCTGTTAAGATATGATGTAAAAAGAAAGACATCGGCGGTTAAATAGTATGCAAAAAGCGCGGCAGTGACATAAGTCACAGCCGCGTTTTTTAATTTTCCTTAGACAGCATTTCGGCGATATTTTTTCTTATGTTTACATCGGTAACAAGATCGAGGATAATATCGTGCTTGTTTTCACTGTTTTTATAAGCGCTCAGAATATCTTCAGCAGCCTTTGAATATGCCGCCTGCTGATGTGCGGCAAAGCTTTCATATATAATTCGTATTTCATCATTTGTTTTGCCGCTTATCAGGCTTTGAATAACAGATAGGCTAAAGGTCTGCTTGAGAGTGCATATGATCATGATATAGGCAAGATGAACTCTTGAATACCTCTTTTTTTCCGGCGCCGGCACCGCTTTTGACTTTACATAGTTGTTTATCATTGACGAGGTTATCTGCTTGTCATCTCCGGAAAAAGCGGGAAAGCCAGAAAGATATTTGTTCACTAACTCGACTACCTGATCCATGTACAGACCTACATCAGGAAAGTCATTCCAGTGAGGGAAAATGCAGTCAGTTTTTTCGTATAGTTCCATAGCATAGCTCCTTAATTGATTCTGTTTTAGATTATATCACATAATATTGATAAAATCAAGATATAATATAAAAAAACATATATTTGATAACAAATAAGTGTTGACAAAATATAAAAGATGTGATAACATAGTATCCAATAACAGATATCAAGGAGGTTTTAACTATGAGAAGGAGCAAGGAACAGACTTTAGGAGAAGAAATAGCCAATTCAATATCGCACGGGGCTGGAGCGGCGCTTGCGTTGGCGGGCACGGCGGTAATAGTGGTTAAAGCAGCGCTATTTGCGGGAGCGCTGTCAGTGACAAGTGTGGCATTGTACGGCGCAAGTCTTATTATTCTGTATCTTTTTTCTACATTGTATCATTCAGTAACTAATGTTACGGCTAAAAAGGTGCTCAGGATATTTGACCATTGCTCTATATTCCTGCTGATACTCGGCAGCTATATACCTATATCGCTGTGTCTTATAAAGGGAACGTTCGGGTGGTGTTTATTCGGTATAAACTCTGTTTGCGCGGTTGCCGGGATAGTATTAAATTCAATAGATCTTGAACGATGGAAAAAACTGTCCATGTGCCTTTATGTTATAATGGGCTGGTCGATAATAATAAGTATAAAAACAGTTGTTGCGGCGGTTGATCTAAAAGGAATACTGCTGCTTGCGGGCGGAGGAGCAATGTATACGCTGGGCATAATCTTTTATAAGAACAAAAAGCTGGAATATATGCACTTTATATGGCATATATTTGTTTTATGCGGAAGTATACTTCATTATTTCTTTATTTTTGAATATTGTCTTTGATAAAAGAGAAAGACGCCGCTGCAAATGAGCATTTTCAAAGCATTCATTTGCGGCAGCGCCTTTTTATTTTAATGGATCAGGAATAAGCTCCTTTATCTTGTTAAAGCTTTCATCGCTGATAACATGCTCAATTTTGCATGCGTCTTGCTGGGCGGTCTCTTCGCTCACTCCGAGTAAGATAAGGTATTTTGTAAGCGTCTTATGTCGGTCATAGATTTTTTCAGCTATTTCAAGCCCTTTTTCGGTAAGCAGGATCATGCCGTGCGGATCGTTTTCTACATAGCCATCGTCTCTAAGCAAAGCAATGGCTCTTGAAACGCTCGGCTTTGAATAGTTCATTTCGCGCGCAATGTCTATTGAACGTACATATCCGTATTTATTTTTCAGAATCAATATCGTTTCAAGATACATTTCACCGGACTCAAGTAATTTCATATCAATAATCCTTTCTGCCGCGTAGTTGCGGCTGATCGTCTTTATTAAAACTCTGGTTAGTTACTGAAACTCTGATAAAGCTATTAAATGTATTTTAGCACAACCTAACAGCAATTTCAAGTAATAATTGCAAAAACATCAAAATATCAACGATATTTTTTTATAAAACAGTTGTTTTTTTTTGCATAAGATGATATAATGAATAGAGAAGTTGTTGAATAGAAAATGAAAGGTTTGATAATTTGTTCACGACGTTAAGGAATGATATAAGATCAATAATGGATAGAGATCCTGCCGCGCGCAACGGCGCTGAGGTGTTTTTTCTCTATTCGGGCTTTCATGCTGTTATGTGGCATAGAGCGGCGCATTGGTTTTACAGGCATAAAATGAAATTTATTGCAAGGCTTATCTCGCAGTTTTCGCGTTTTATGACAGGAGTGGAGATACATCCTGCAGCAAGGATAGGCAGGGGGCTGCTTATAGATCACGGTATGGGCGTGGTAATAGGCGAGACAACTGAAATAGGCGATAACTGCACCATATACCAGGGCGTAACGCTCGGCGGTACGGGAAAGGAGTGCGGAAAGCGTCATCCGACCATAGGCAATAATGTCATGATAGGCTCAGGCGCAAAGGTGCTCGGACCGTTCAGCGTGGGCGATAATTCTAAGATTGCCGCCGGAGCGGTAGTCTTATCAGAGGTTCCGGCAGACTCGACTGCAGTCGGCGTTCCGGCAAAGGTAGTCAGCCGCGGCGGAGCGCGGGTATATGATCTGGATCAGGTACGCATCCCCGATCCTGTTGCGCAGCAGATAAGCATGCTTAATGAGAAAATAGATGAGCTTAAAGCAGAAATAGATAAATTAAAAGAGGCTGGGAAAAATGAGAATATATAATACATTGACAAGAAAGAAAGAGGAATTCATACCGCAGGATAAAAATAATGTAAAGATGTATTCCTGCGGACCTACAGTATATGATTATTTCCATATTGGAAACGCGCGCCCATTCATAATATTTGATACTATGCGCCGTTATCTGGAATATATAGGCTATACTGTGAGCTTTGTTCAGAATTTTACCGATATAGATGATAAGATGATAAAGCGCGCCAACGAGGAGGGCATCACAGTTAAGGAGCTGGGCGAAAGATTTATCAAGGAATATTTTGAGGATGCTCAGGCAATAGGCGTGCGTCCTGCAACTGTTCATCCAAAAGCGACCGAGAATATAGATGCAATAATAGATGTGGTACAGAAGCTTATTGATAATGGCTATGCCTATGAGGTAGATGGAAACGTATATTTTGCCACGAAAAAATTCGGCGAATATGGAAAGCTTTCAAAGCAGCCGCTTGAGGATCTGGAGGCAGGCGCGAGAATAGATGTAAACGAGCATAAAAACGATCCTATGGATTTTGCGCTCTGGAAGGCTAAAAAGGAGGGCGAGCCTTTCTGGGAAAGCCCCTGGGGCGAGGGCAGACCGGGCTGGCACATAGAGTGCAGCGCTATGGCAAACAAGTATTTGGGCGAGACTATAGATCTTCACTCAGGCGGTCAGGATCTTATATTCCCGCATCATGAGAACGAGATAGCTCAGAGCGAATGCGCGACCTGCAAGCCGTTTTCGCGTTATTGGATGCACAATGGATATATTAATATAAACAATCAGAAAATGAGCAAATCGCTCGGCAATTTCTTTACAGTAAGGGATATAAGGAAGAAGTATGACGGCGAGGTAATAAGGTTCTTCATGCTCTCAGCTCATTACAGGAATCCGATAAACTTCTCGGATACGCTTATGGAACAGGCAAAATCTGCTGTCGAGAGAGTATATGAATGTATAGATAATCTGGAATTTATACTCGAAAGCGCAGAGGATAAGGCGGCGGATACAGAGGTAAAGGCAAAGATAGACGAATGTCGCGCAAAGTTCATGGCGGCAATGGATGACGATCTCAATACTGCCGACGCTATTGCGGCTATATTTGATATAGTATATATAGCAAATACTGAGATCACGAGCGCTGGAGGAAAAGAGATAATAAATTACGCGCTGTCAATGATACGTGAGCTTGGCGGAGTGCTTGGACTGTTCACAAAGGAAAAAGACAAGTCGCTTGACGCTGAGGTCGAAAGGCTTATCGAGGAGCGCAGCGCGGCAAGAAAGGCAAAGGACTGGGCAAAGGCAGACGCTATCAGGGATAAGCTCAGAGAGATGAATATTGTTCTTAAGGATACGCCCGACGGCGTAAAGTGGAGCATAGCCGAATGATAGAGTTCACACAGAGACCAAACGATTATAATCCGCTCGTACTTGCGTATATAGGGGATTCGCTGTACGATGTCTACGTAAGGTCAAGGATAATATCCGAGCATGGAGGTCTGAGCGCGCACAAGATGCACGTAAGGGCTATCAGATATGTTCAAGCACACGGACAGTCAGAGGCAGTAAAGCATATAGAGCCAGAGCTTAGCGAGGAGGAATTGGCGGCATATAAGCGCGGCAGGAATACAAAATCCTATACAGTGCCGAAAAATGCCGATGTAGGCGAATACAGACGCGCAACGGGCTTTGAAGCTCTGATGGGCTGGCTGTACGTAGGAGGAAAGACCGAGAGAATGAACGAGCTTATGGAAAAGTCGTTCAATGCGGTATCGGGAAACATCGCAGAGTGCAAGTGAAAATATGCAATTGGCAATAAGCGGTTGCTATATTTTATAAATACTCAAGGAGGAATTAATTATAATGGATGCAAAAAGAGCTACAGAATTAGCTGTCATCGCAAACAGAGTGCGTAAGAATGCTTTAACGGCAGTATACAACGCACAGTCGGGACATCCGGGCGGTTCGCTTTCGATCGCAGATGTTCTCACACTACTTTACTTTGAAGTAATGAATGTGGATCCGAAGGATCCAAAGAATCCGGATCGAGACAGATTTGTGCTGTCAAAGGGACACACAGCTCCGGCTCTGTACGGAACTCTGGCTGAACGCGGTTACTTCCCGGTAGAGGATGTTGCAACATTCAGAAGCATCAGCAGTTACCTTCAGGGACATCCCGATATGAACAAGGTGCCGGGCGTAGACATGTCAACAGGCTCGCTTGGTCAGGGCGTATGTGTTGCAGGCGGTATGGCGCTGGCTGCTAAGCTGGACAATAAGGACTACAGAGTATATTCTATTCTGGGCGACGGTGAGCTTGAAGAAGGACAGGTATGGGAGCAGGCAATGTTCGCGCCCCACTACAAGCTTGACAATTTCACAGTATTTGTTGATAACAACGGACTTCAGATCGACGGAGACATCACAAAGGTAATGAACCCTACTCCTATCGACGCAAAGTTTGAGGCATTCGGCTGGAATGTTATCCACGCAAGCGCTCACGACTTCAACGAGCTCTATGAGGCTATCGAGGCTGCTAAGCAGTGCAAGGGCAAGCCGACGGCGATCATAATGAAGTCGGTAAAGGGTAAGAACGTATCATTCATGGAAAATCAGGCTGCATGGCACGGATCAGCGCCAAATGAGGAGCAGTATAATCAGGCTATAGCAGAGCTGGATGCGAAAATTGCGGAACTGGAGGCGATGTTATAATGGCAAAGAAGGCTACAAGAGTATCATACGGAGAAGCGTTGGTCAAGTACGGCAATGATGAGAATATCGTTGTTCTTGACGCTGACCTTTCAAAATCAACAAAGACAGATACCTTTAAGAAGGTATATCCGGAGCGTTTTATAAACTGCGGTATTGCTGAGGCTGATATGATGTGCGTTGCAGCCGGACTTGCTGCATGCGGCAAGACAGCATTCGCATCGACTTTCGCTATGTTCGCGGCAGGACGTGCTTTTGAGCAGGTAAGAAACTCGATAGGCTACACAAAGCTTAACGTAAAGATCGGCGCAACACATGCAGGTATATCAGTAGGTGAGGACGGAGCATCACATCAGTGTCTTGAGGATATTGCGTTAATGAGAACTATTCCGGGCATGGTGGTTATCAACCCGGCTGATGATATTGAGGCTCAGCTTGCAGTAAAGGCGGCAATAGAGCATGACGGTCCTGTTTACATGAGATTTGGCAGGCTTGCAGTAGAGGACGTAAACGGCGAGGATTATAAGTTCGAGCTGGGCAAGGGCGTACAGCTTAAGGACGGAAACGATGTTGCTATCATTGCAACTGGTCTTATGGTTCAGGAGGCTCTCAAGGCTGCGGACATGCTCAAGGCTGACGGCATAGATGCACGTGTAATAAATATCCACACAATAAAGCCTATAGATGAGGAAATAATAACAAAGGCTGCAAAAGAAACAGGCGCTATAGTTACAGCTGAGGAGCACTATATTATGGGCGGACTCGGCAGCGCGGTTACTGAGGTAGTATGCGCTAATGCGCCGTGCCCTGTAAAAATAATCGGAACAGACAGATACGGCAGATCAGGCAAACCGAACGAGCTTTTCAAGGAGTACGGACTCACAGCTGAGAATATCGTTGAGCAGGCAAAGGCTGCTATTGCGATGAAATAATACTGTATTAAATCGTTATGGAGGTTGCTATGAAGGTTACTATAAAAAGATTGATTTCCGGAATAGTATGTGCTGCTATGACATTTGCGCTCGCATCATGCGGCGGCGGAGAGACTGAGCAGCAAAACAATAATAATATTGCCGCGATATCGAGGATAAGTCCGGATACGCTTATAACAGTGGAAACAGCGGCATCAATCGCGAATAATACGATGCGCATGTCAGACGAGGGGATCGTAGATGACGGTAAAACGCTGACTGTAACATACGTATCTGAGCCGATAGGTCAGGGGGATTCGGTATCGGTGTCCATAGAGCAGTTTTCGGACACGCTCTCAACGTCGGATGTATGGAATGACTATGAGTATAACAGGATCACAAGATCGGATCAGATAAATGTAGATGGTATTGGTTCCGCATGCTATATTGCATTTCCGTATATAAATGTATATACGCGCGGCTGTTATATCAGAATAAGCGCCGGCTCGGGCAATGATGAAAATCAGAAAAATACTCTTATAAATCTCGCGGCAGCGGCTGCTGTAGCGGTAGAAAACGCTATACCAAGCGAGGCAGTCGGAAATTCATCTGATAATGTGATCAGATAGCATATTTGTAACGGTTCGGAAGAAATACACCTCAATCATGAGGTGTATTTTTATGGACAAAAATATAATAGGCTTTTGTGAAAAATTATTGATATAAATAACTAAACACTTCTTGAAATTTAATGTGTTTTATGGTATAATATATATATAAGAGTACAGCATTGACGCCGACAGGCGGTCTGTGCAAAGAAAAGGAGTGATAGACCAATGGCTATTATAGGAATAGAGCATACTGCTATAGTATCATATGATACAGCCGCGCTCAAGGACTGGTATATGAAGATGTTCGGCGGCAAGGTAGTTTATGATAACGGCAAGGGTACATATTTCCTGCAGTTCGAGGACGGCAGCATGATCGAGTTTGTTACAGCTCAGGCGGACAAGCCCGAGGATGTTGAAAAGTCAGCAGGACTGCGTCATCTGGCATTCGGAGTTACATCTGAGGCATTTGATGAGATAGTTCCTATGCTCAAGGCAGACGAGCGCGTTTGTGAGGTACATGATGTATCGGTAAATGCAAAGGGATTAAAGACATACTGGTTCAGGGACATTGAGGGCAATTTTGCTCATCTGATCTACAGACCGGAACCGCTTTCATGATCTGAGTTAATAATTTATTATTAAATATTTAATAATTCCCGTATAATGGTATTTATAACTGACAGGTTTGTCAATGGGAAAATAAAAGGAGGATTTTTAGAAATGGATATTTTAAAGGATTTCAGCCTTGAAGGCAAAGTCGCTCTTATAACAGGAGCTTCATATGGAATCGGCTATGCTATCGCATCAGCATACGCATCAGCAGGCGCAAAGATAGTATTCTGCGACATTAAGCAGGAATTTGTTGATAAGGGTCTTGCATCGTATGAGGCAGACGGAATCGACGCTAAGGGTTATGTTTGCGACGTAACAAACGAGGCTATGGTTCAGGATATGGTAGCTAAGATCGAGGCTGAAGTTGGCGTTATAGATATTCTCGTAAACAACGCTGGTATTATCAAGAGAATCCCAATGTGCGATATGACAGCTGATGAATTCCGTCAGGTAATCGACGTTGACCTTAACGCTCCGTTTATCGTATCAAAGGCAGTTATACCGAGCATGATCAAGAAGGGTCACGGTAAGATCATAAACATCTGCTCAATGATGTCAGAGCTTGGCAGAGAAACAGTATCAGCTTATGCTGCTGCTAAGGGCGGTCTTAAGATGCTTACAAGAAACATCTGCTCAGAGTATGGCGAGCACAACATCCAGTGTAACGGTATAGGACCTGGATACATAGCTACACCGCAGACAGCTCCGCTCCGCGAGATCCAGCCGGACGGTTCAAGACATCCGTTTGACCAGTTTATTATCGCTAAGACACCTGCTGCAAGATGGGGAACACCGGAAGACCTTATGGGACCGGCAGTATTCCTTGCATCAGATGCTTCAAACTTCGTAAACGGTCACGTTGTATATGTTGACGGCGGTATCCTTGCTTACATCGGAAAGCAGCCGTAATCAGATCAAGTTGAAATTACAGCACGGTTTCGGAGGTTTCCGAAGCCGTGTATTTTTTTGAGGTGATACTATGAATGAGGTATTAAAAACAATAAGGAATAGAAGAAGTATCAGAAAATTCACTGGCGAGATAATATCGGATGAAACGCTCAAAACAATCCTTGAGGCCGGATTTTATGCGCCTACCGCGCGGAATATGCGTCCAACGCATTTCATTGTGGTGCGCGGCAGCGAGAAGCTTTCACTGATGGCTGAAGCCATGCCAAACGCGCGCTACTGCACCGAGGCGGGCACAGCTGTGGTAGTATGCGGCGACAGGGAAAAGGATGTGGACGGATACCTGACTGAGGATGCGTCGGCAGCGATAATGAACATGCTGCTGGCAGCCGAGTCGCTTGGCGTAGGTTCGCTGTGGTGCGGTGTATACCCGCGCGACGAGCGTGTCGAGTTTTTGAGGATAATGTGTTCTATCCCTGAAAATATCCTGCCTGTAGGTGTGGTTTTACTGGGCGTTCCGGCGGAACAGAAACCGGCTCCGGAGCTGTACGAGGAGGAAAAGGTGCATTTTGAGGTATGGGAGGCATAAAAAATCTGCTGAGAGCTTTCAGCAGATTTTTTATTATTTGTTAGTTGCAGCTGATACGCTGATATTCCGCTGTATCGTCATTCAGCGGAGCTTTCAGCCGGATCATTCTTATCGCCATTATTTCCGGGGTTAGTATTGTTTTCGTCGGTGATCGGCGGAATGGGTATAAAGCATTTCTTTTTTGAACGGGATACATATATAAATCCTGCTATTGAGAGCAGTATGAGCAGCGCTGCCACAAACTGCGAGATGCCCAAAACATTCGGGATCAGGTAGAGTATATATGTTGTGTTCCTCATGCCCTCAAGCACGAGCCTGCCGCAGGAGTACCAGAAAATATAGCCGAGGAATATCTGACCATTTTTTGTCTTTTTATCTCGCAGCAGAAGAATTAGTATAACTCCGAGCAGATTCCAGACGGATTCATACAGGAACAAAGGATGCACCGGATCTGCTCCGTTTATCTGCATACCGAAAAGTGAATCGGTAGGCAGTCCAAAAACCTCGCAGTTTACAAAGTTTCCCCATCTGCCTATAGCCTGACCGAGCAGCAGCCCCGGACAGCATACGTCAAGAACGTTGAAAAGATTCAGTTTGTTTATATGGCAGTATATAGAGGTGGATATTACCGCGCCTATAATTCCGCCGTATATCGCAAGCCCGCCCTCCCATATTCGGAAAACTCCGAGCAGGTCGTTTCTGAACTCGTCAAAGGCGAATATAACATAGTATATCCTTGCGCATATTATTCCGGAAACTATGCCTATCAGCGCTATGTCCCATACATTATCTTTTTTTACGCCGCGTTTCGGGGCGGTCGAGGCTGCCAGCAGCAGACCGGCAAGGAAGCCTGTCAGTATTATAAGAGCGTACCAGTATATCTCCTTGCTGCCTATGCTGAACGCCACCGGGCTTATTTCAAGCTCTATGCCCAGACGCGGGAAAGCTATTGAGTTTGTCATATTATCGTCATTCCTTTCTTGTCGGCGGGATTATATATTTATTATTTTATGCCTTTCATGGACAGGGATATTCTGTTCTTTTTCGTGTCCACATCAAGGATCCTTACCTTGACATTGTCACCTACTGAAAGAACATCTGTAGGGTGCTTAATATATCTGTCGCATATCTGCGATATATGAACAAGACCGTCCTGATGCACTCCTATATCCACGAATGCGCCGAAATCTATAACATTCCTCACCACGCCGTCGAGCACCATATCAGGCTGGAGATCGTTTATAGAAAGGATGTTGGATCTGAGAGTCGGCTGAGGAAGCTCCTCACGCGGATCGCGTCCCGGCTTCAGCAGGCTGTCTATAATATCGCTGAGCGTTATCTCGCCTATGCCGAGGCTTGAGGCGAGCTGGGTTGTGCCGACCTTTTTGACGCGGTTTTTTATATCGCCGAGCTTACCTGATCTCACATCCTCCTCGGTGAATCCAAGCTCCTCTATCAGAGCCTGAGCAGCCTTGTAGCTCTCAGGATGAACTGATGTGTTGTCAAGATAGTTGTCTCCGTCCGGGATCCTTAAAAATCCTGCACACTGCTCAAATGCCTTTGCGCCGAGTTTCGGTACCTTCATAAGCTGCTTTCTGGAACGGAAGCTGCCGTTTTCCTCGCGGTAAAGAGTGATGTTTTTTGCGACTGTTTTGTTTATTCCGGCAATATATGAGAGCAGGGAGGGTGATGCTGTGTTAAGGTCAACGCCAACAGTGTTCACGCAGCTTTCAACCACGCCGCTCAGAGCCTCGCCGAGCTTTTTCTGATTCATATCGTGCTGATATTGTCCCACTCCTATGGATTTCGGATCTATTTTCACAAGCTCCGCAAGCGGATCCTGTAAACGTCTGGCTATGGAGACCGCGCTCCTGAGAGCTACATCATATTCGGGAAATTCAGCTGCGGCAAGCTCCGACGCACTGTAAACGCTCGCTCCCGCCTCGTTCGTCATCACATAATAAACTGTCCTGTCAAGCTTTTTTATAAGCTCAGCTATGAATATCTCTGATTCCTTTGAGGCTGTGCCGTTGCCTATCGATACTATGTTTACATTATGCCTGTTTATCATATCAGTAAGTACCTTTTCAGCCAGCACCTTATCATGCTTTGGCAGAGTGCAGTATACCACTCCTGTGTCAAGGACCTTTCCGGTGGGATCAACTACCGCGACCTTGCAGCCTGTTCTGTAGCCGGGGTCAAAGCCCATTACTGTCATGCCCTTTACAGGCGGCTGCATGAGCAGACCTGTCAGGTTTTTGCTGAAAATCTTTATGGAGCTTTCCTCTGCCGCTTCTGTCAGGGAGTTTCTTATTTCCGTAGCGAGCGACGGCTCTATCAGTCGTTTGTATGCGTCAGCCGCGGCGCGGCTCACATATTCAGCAGAGGCAAGCGCTTTTTTTGGCGCAGTGTGCTTTATCAGGTATTTGACGGATCCCTCCTCGTCAACGCTCAGCTTGACCGAAAGGAAACCCTCCTTTTCGCCTCTGTTTATAGCAAGCACTCTGTGCGGCGGAAGCTTTGAAACGGGCTGTGAAAATTCATAGTAATTGCTGTAGACGCTGTCCTCCTCTTTAGCCGCTTTTGTTTCTATAACGCCTGAATCATAAGCTATCCCTCTTAATGCTTTTCTGAAATCTGCATTGTCGCTTATATCCTCGGCGATTATGTCCATAGCTCCGTTAAGAGCGTCCTCCGCTGTTTCAACTCCGTTTTCGGAGTTTATGTAAGCGGCAGCGTCGTTTTCAGGGGAATTTGTTCCCGAAACGAGCAGTTCCGCGAGCGGCTGCAGCCCTTTTTCACGAGCTATTGCGGCGCGCGTGCGCCTTTTCGGTCTAAACGGGCGGTAAAGATCCTCAAGCTCAGAAAGTGTTGCAGCACTCTGTATAGCGGCTTCAAGCTCCGGAGTGAGCTTGTCCTGCTCGCTTATGAGCCTTATAATATCAGCCTTCTTTTCTGAGAGCGAGCGCAGATATACAAGGCGCGTGCTGAACTCTCTTAAAGCGGTGTCGTCAAGCGAGCCTGTGACCTCTTTTCTATAGCGGGCAATAAAAGGTATTGTGTTGCCGCCGTCTATAAGCTCTATAACATTTTCTGCCTGCCACTCCTTGATGCCAAGCTCAGAGCATAGCTGTCTGATAATATTTCTGTCAGTATTATCCATATGTACAAAACCTCCAAATAACATGTAACACAAATGATAAATTTGTAATCAAAATGAAATATTTTTCTCAAAAAAGTGTATACAAACTGTAATATTTGTGATATAATTGTAACATACACAACATATAGTGACGCTTTCTGCTTATCTGACCAGATATATGCGGATAGACGCATTTGTGTATCAGAATAATTATAACCTATTTTATTGAATATTACAAGTGCATTCATAAAATCTTTACAACCTAAGATATTTTGAATAAATATTGAAAAACACTGAAAAAAAGGGTTGCGTTTTTCGGGGTTTTGGTGTACAATAGTCATATCGGGGAGCAAATTGGAGTGGATGGGAGTAAAAAGGTTCGCCGGAAGGCTTTTGTGGAGACTTCGGCAGGAAAACCATACAGTCCGATTTTTTTCGATGTTTAAAGATCGTTATGAAGGCAGGTGATATATATGGTTACGTTTGTAGATGAATACGAGCGCCAGCTTGATGAGAGAGGCAGGATAATACTTCCGTCCAAGCTGCGCGACAGCGTTCAGAATACCGTATATATCACACAGTCAACCTCGGAAAAGTGTCTGCATCTTTATACAGAAGAAGAATGGACAAAGGTTGCGGCAAAGGTGAACCAGCTTCCTACAGCTACCGATGCAAATGCGGCAGCATTTGTGCGTCTGTTTTTTGGCAAGGCAACAGCTGTAACAGTAGATAAGCAGGGCAGGATACCTATAGCAAAAAGACTTATAGATTATGCCGGTCTTTCAAAGGAGGTAGTTCTGGTCGGAGCTAATACGCGTCTTGAAATATGGGATTCGCAGCAGTGGTCTGATTACCAGAGCAAGCTTTCGGAGAATATAATGATGGACGGTATATTAAAATACAATCTGAATATATAAGGGAGTATCGGTATGGAATTTAAGCATTACTCGGTGCTGTTAAAGGAAAGTGTCGATGCTCTTAACGTCAAAGCTGGCGGAGTCTATGTTGACGGAACGATGGGCGGCGGCGGACATTCGTATGAGATACTTTCACGCGGAGCAGGCAGGCTGATCGGGATAGATCAGGATGTTGAGGCAATAGAGGCATCAAAAAAGCGGCTCTGTCAGTTCGGAGACAGACTCGTTACAATAAACAGAAATTTTAGCAGGGTCAAGGAAATATTGCAGGAGCTTGGGATCATAGCCATTGACGGAGCAGTGCTTGATCTTGGCGTAAGCTCATACCAGCTCGACAATGCGGAGCGCGGCTTTTCATATATGCACGATGCGCCGCTTGATATGCGTATGGATCGTGCCGCCGCACTTAGCGCGCGGGAGGTTGTAAATTCATACAGCGAGGATGAGCTTACAAGGATATTTTATGAATACGGCGAGGAAAAGTGGTCAAAAAGAATAGCAAAATTTATTGTTGAAAGAAGAAACGAAAGAGAAATTGAGACTACAGGAGAGCTTGCGGAGATAATCAAGGCGGCAATACCGAAAAAAGCGCGTCTTGAGGGCGGACATCCGGCTAAACGAGTGTTCCAGGCTATAAGAATAGAGGTAAACGGCGAGCTGCGCATACTTGAGCAGGCATTGTGTGATTTTATCGATGTTTTAAAGCCGGGCGGAGTGTTGAGCGTTATCACGTTCCATTCGTTGGAGGACAGAATAGTTAAAAAGACGTTTGCGCGCCTTGCTCAGGGCTGCACATGTCCGAAGGATTTTCCGGTATGTGTATGCGGCAAAAAGCCTCTAATAAGAGTGATCACAAGAAAGCCCGTCCTTCCGTCGGGACATGAGCTGGAGGAAAATTCGCGTTCAAAAAGCGCAAAGCTCCGCGCAGCGGAAAAGCTATAATTGAATTTCAGGGTAAGGAATGAGGAGAATACAGTGACATACGGTAATTTGGCTTATAAGTATGATTACAGAGCATATAGAGCGCCCGAAAAGCAGAGAGAAAACAGAAGCAGAGTTCAGACTAATAAAGAGAATGTAAAAGCAAAGGCTGTGGACCACCGAAGCAAAAAGAGAGCAAAGAACAAGATAAGCTATTTCAGTCTGGTTGTTTCTGTAATAGTAACTGCTGCTGCGGCTATATTTATGATAGTGCAGTTTGTTGAGGTGAACGAGACACTCAGCTCTCTCAAAACTATACAATCTCAGTATGCTTTTGAGGAGTCTGTAACAGCGCAGAAGTCCTTTGAGCTTGAGCAGAGCATAGACCTTTCAAAGATTGAGGAGGAGGCTACAGGCAGACTGGGAATGAAGCGCCCTGACTCGCATCAGATAGTATATGTAGACGTTAAGCAGGACGATATAACGGAAATGACCGCTGACGAGGTGGAGGGAATAGGAAACCGTATATCAAAGATGTTCAGCAGTCTTATAAGTAATATAGTAGAATTTTTCAGCATATAATTAGAAATAGCACAGCCCCGGGATACGCGGGCTGTATTTCGGCATACATAAAGCTGTGCTTATGCTCAGCCTGATCAGCTGCGCATCAGTGCGGCTGCCCAATATAATAAAGGAATGATATGAATTGGCATTACCATCGTTAAACGATATAAAAAAGAGATCAAAAATAATTATTATCTGCATATTTATTGGATTTGGACTGGTTATACTGAGAATGGCTTGGTGGCAGATAATAAAGGGAAATGAGATCGCGGAAACTGCCAAGCGTCAGCAGACATCAGCTACAGTTGAGCAGGCGAACCGCGGCAAGATATATGATAGAAACGGAAAGGTACTTGCGGAATCGGCGTCGGTAAAGACGCTCGTTTGCAATCCGCAGGATATAGAGAATAACGGAGACCTCAATACTTGTGTGCAGGTGATCTCGTCTATAATAGGAATGAGCGAGACCCAGCTGCGGGAGTATATGACGGAGGACTCACAGTATAGGATAATAAAAAAGAGGCTTTCAGCCGAGGAGAGCGATGCTATTGAGGCTCTGATAAATCCTGAGTATTCAACAGAGAATACTGACGAGGCAAAGGCAGAGAATAAGGAAAAAAGTGAAATGAAGCAAAAGCTTTCCGGAATATATTTTGAAAATGATTCAAAGAGGTATTATCCATATAATGTGGCATCTCATGTGCTTGGATTTACCGGCTATGACAACAACGGTATACAGGGAATAGAGCTTACTCTTAATGATTATCTGACAGGTACAAACGGAAGTGTGGATCAGAACCGCAACGCCGGTGGAACTACTCTCGAGGAGCAGCAGGCAGAATATCTCAATGCCGCAAAGAGCGGCTGCGACGTGACGCTTACTATAGATGAGACGCTGCAGCATATACTTGAAAAGCATCTTGAGGAGGCTGTGCTCAAAAACGAGCTTAAGGAAGGTGCTGCCGGAATAATAATGAACCCGAAAACAGGCGAGATACTTGCAATGGCATCAAAACCGGATTTCGACTGTAATAATCCGTATGATCTTACCCAGTTCATGCAGTATGCGATCGATTTTGTGCCGGATTACGGCGATGAGGAAAGTGATGATGAGGAAGCAACTCCTCGTCCCACAGAGGATCCGGATAACCTGTCGGATGAATATGTATCTCAAGCGCGTTCAAAGATGTGGAGAGATAAGGCTGTGGCAGACACATATGAGCCGGGTTCAACATTTAAGATAATCACAGCCGCGGCGGCGCTTGAGGAAAATGTGGTAAACGAAAATTCAACATTTTACTGCCCCGGCTTTAAGATCGTTGCCGACAGGAAGATCGGCTGTTCAAACGAAAGCGGACATGGCGCGCAGACCTTTGTAGAGGGTGTAAAGAATTCATGTAACCCTGTTTTCATGGAGATAGCTCAAGCTATGGGCGCCGATACATTTATGGAATATTTTAAATCGTTTGGCTTAACAGAAAAGACGGGCATAGAGCTTGGAGGCGAATCGTCAGGTATCTTCTATGAAACAATGAATGAGGTCGATCTTGCGACCTCGGCATTCGGTCAGGGCTTCCAGATATCGCCTTTGCAGCTTATAACGGCAGTTTCGGCTGTTATAAACGGCGGCGAGAGAAAAAAGCCGATGATAGTAAAGGAAATAACAAACGAAAACGGAGTTGTTAAGAGCTACGAGTCTGAGACAGTAAATCGTGTTATCTCTGAGGAAACGTCAGAGCGAATGAGAACTATCTTAGAGCAGGTAGTTGCTGATCCGAATGCTACTGGTAAAAACGCGTATGTAAAGGGCTACAGAATAGGCGGTAAGACGGGAACCTCAGAAAAACAGCCGCGAGGAACAACGGCGCGTATAGCATCGTTCATAGGCTTTGCGCCTGCAAACGATCCTGAGCTGGTATGTCTTGTGATGTTCGACGAGCCGCAGGTTGAGAACAAATACGGCGGAACTATCGCGGCGCCGGTATGCGGTGAGATAATCTCGGAATCGCTTGATTACCTTGGCGTAAGCAAGCAGTATACGGAAAATGAAACACCGGATGTATATGTGGAGGTGCCGGAGTTCAGAGGCTCGACTAAGGAGGCAGCCCGCGAGGCTGCTCTCGATTCAGGTCTTGACTATATGTTCAAAGGCGACGGTGATACAGTAGTCGATCAGCTGCCTAAGCCTGATGAGCTTATGCAGGAGGATTCGATAGTGATCCTGTATACTGAGGAGAGAGATGAGAGCGATACGGTAACTGTTCCGGATCTGAGTGGAACATCTGTTTCGGATGCCAAGGATATTTTGAATGGCCGCGGACTTAACTTTGAGGTAAGTGGAGCGGGACACAGCGAGGCGAGCAGCGCATTCGCGGTATCGCAGACGATAGAGGCGGGCACAAAAGTGGCGCCAGGAACGGTAGTCGGAGTAGAATTTAGACAACAGACTATAGATTAAAAAACAGCGCGGGCTTAGCCGGTCTAAGCCCGTCAGAAAATTAACAGGGGGTGT
>CALXSS010000011.1 GCA_944391225.1 uncultured Clostridia bacterium | reverse complement strand
CTGCTCTGCCTTTACGGCTTTGAAAAATACATATCGCTTGATCTTGGAATGCTCCAGAGCATAGACTATTATACAGGCTCAATATTCAAGTGCTATACGCATGGAGTGGGCTTCCCAATAGCTGCCGGCGGTAGATACGATAATCTTATGGGACAGTTCGGCGCTGAATTAGGAGCGGTAGGCTGCGCTATAGGAGTAAACCGTATAATGCAGGTATACAAGGGCGGAAGCAGCTCAGTGCCGTCAACGCTCGTGTATGCGGAAAAGAATGCCGAAGGACTGGCATATGATGCCGCGTACAATCTCAGAGTAAACGGATGTCTTACAGAGATGTATATAGGCGGCGGTGATTTTGCGGACGCGGAGGCGTATGCGAAAAAGACGAACAATACCTGTGTGCTGAGGGTATATCCGGACGGCAGGCTTACGGTGTATGACTATGAGCGCGGGGATAAGATAGAAACGACGGTAAATGAATTTCTCGGCTATGGCGCGGGGATAGGCGAGCAGCCGGAGCCAACGCCGCAGGAGCTTGGCTTCAGAAGGATGTAAGGAAAAACGGAAGGAATAGGCGAAGAATGAGATATTTAACTGTAGCATTGGCAAAGGGCAGACTTGCCGAGCTTGCGATGGATATATTTATGTCGATCGGCATGGATTGCTCAGAGATGAAGGAAAAATCACGCAAGCTTATATTTACTGATGAAAAGAATAAAATGAAGTTCATACTTGTAAAGGCGTCCGATGTGCCGACGTATGTTGAGTATGGCGCGGCGGATATAGGAATAGTGGGAAAGGATACGCTGCTTGAGGAAAGCAGAAATCTGTATGAGATGGTGGATCTTGGCTTTGGAAAGTGCCGGATGTGCGTATGCGGCAGACCTGAGCTTAAGGACAAGCTTGACAGGATAACAAACCTCAAGGTAGCGTCAAAATATCCGAATATAGCAAGAAAGTATTTCCAGGATCAGAAAGGGCAGACGATAGATATAATAAAGCTGAACGGATCGGTAGAGCTTGGACCGCTCGTAGGGCTTTCTGATGTAATAGTGGATATAGTAGAAACGGGCGCGACGCTGAGGGAAAACGGGCTTGATGTGCTTGAGGAGATATGTCCATTGAGTGCAAGATTTGTTGTGAATAAGGTCAGCATGAAGATGGAAAAGGAGCGCATAATGAGCATGGTAAAGGCGTTTACGGAGAAAACGGAGGATAATGACTGATGAGGATATATCCGGCAATAGACATAAAGGACGGAAAATGCGTAAGACTGCTGCGCGGCAGCTTTGATGATGTTACCGTGTATGGTGACGATCCGGCGGAGATGGCTAAAAGATGGGAGAGCGAGGGCGGCGAGTATATACACGTGGTAGATCTTGACGGCGCGGTAAAGGGACATGGCGTGAATGCCGAGGCGATACGCCGTATCTGTGAAAGCGTAAGCGTGCCTGTGCAGACCGGCGGCGGAATACGCACTATGGAGGACATAGAGGCAAAGCTGAGCTGCGGTATCTCGCGAGTGATAATAGGCACAAAGGCTGTATCAGATCCAGAGTTTATAAAGAACGCGGTCGCAAAATACGGTGATAAAATAGCGGTCGGAATAGATGCAAAGGACGGAAAGGTAGCTATAGAGGGCTGGGAAAAAACGACTGAGTTCGGAGCGGTAGAGTTTGCGAAAAAAATGGCAGAGCTTGGTGTCAAGACCATAATATATACCGATATAGCGACTGACGGCACGCTTGCGGGGCCGAATGTGGAAGCGATGAAAGAAATGGCATCGAATATTGACATTGATGTGATAGCCTCAGGCGGCATAGGAAACATGGATCATATAATGTCGCTTGCGGGAACGGGAGTAGAGGGCGTTATAGTAGGTCGCGCGTTGTACACAGGCGGTGTAGAGCTTGCGGCTGCTGTTGAGGCAGCAAGATAAGGAGAGATCCGTATGCTGGCAGTAGAAAGAAGAAGCAGGATAGAACAGCTTATAAACGAAAATAAAAGCGTGATGGTGGTTGAGCTGGCAAAGCTTTTTGATGTGACTACCGAAACGATACGGGGCGATCTGCTCAAGCTTGAAAAGCAGGGTATCCTTGTTCGTACATACGGCGGCGCCACGCTTGCCGGAGGCTCTGGGCAGGATCTGAGCTATAAGGAGCGCGACACTGTAAATTCCGAGGTAAAGCAGAGGATAGGCAAGCGCGCGGCAGAGATGATACGCGACGGCGAGACGATATTTCTTGACGCGAGCACATCGGCAATGCACCTTGCGCGCAATCTTAAAACAAAGACGGGGCTTACGGTGATTACAAACGCTGACAATATAGTGCACGAGCTGGCGGAGTGCGACAATATAAAGCTCATATGCACAGGCGGAAAGCTGGCTCCAAAGAATATGTCATATGTGGGCAGATTTGCGGAAAAGATGATACGCGAGAATCTGGCGGCGAACAAGGTATTTTTCTCGTGCCGCGGAGTTACGCTGTCGCGCGGGCTTATGGATTCATCTGAGGATGAGGCGCAGATAAAGCTGGCGATGCTTGAATCGTCCGATACAGCCATATTCCTGTGCGATCATAACAAGCTTGGCAGGATGGGCGTGCCCATTATAGCTCCTCTCAGCCGTCTTGACGCGTTCATTACAGATGTAAGACTTGATGACGAATGGCGCGTGAGGCTGGAGCAGTACGACGTAAATATAATAACGGTATAAGGACCGAAAGGAAGCTGAGTAATGGCAAAAAAGTTTTACGCGGTAAAGCGCGGCAGGAGCACGGGTATATTCAAAAGCTGGGATGAATGCAAGCGTCAGGTAATGGGATTTGCGGGCGCGTCATATAAGGGCTTTGAGACTCTTGCCGAGGCTGAAGCGTTCATGAGCTCCGCGGCGGAGAGCATGGAGCCGCGCGAAGGAGCGGTCACAGCTTACGTAGACGGAAGCTATAATATAAGGACTAAGATATTCGCATACGGAGCAGTTATATTTGACGGCGATGACGAGATCAGAAAAAAGGCGTCGTTTGAAGATGAGGAAATGGCACAGATGCGTAATGTAGCCGGAGAGATAAACGGATCAATGGCGGCTATGGGTTACTGTATAGAGCATGGCAGACCAATGCTTGATCTGTATTATGATTATGAGGGTATAGAGAAATGGTGTACTGGCGAGTGGAAAACGAACAAGGCAGGCACAGCGGCGTACAAAGCGTATTATGATTCAGTAAAGGACAGAGTGGATGTTCGCTTTATAAAGGTAAAGGGACATTCCGGAGATAAGTATAATGATATAGCTGACAGTCTTGCCAAAGAGGCTGCCGGAATATCGCAGTAAAGAATACAATACCCCGTTTTGGCGGCGTCCGGGCGGGGAAATTTTTTGGAGGGATCTTATAATGGAAAAAACCGGAGCTAACAAGATGGGAACAGTCCCGGTAAATAAGCTGCTTATAAGCATGTCGCTGCCGATGATGGTCTCGATGCTTGTACAGGCTCTTTACAACGTTGTAGACAGTATATTTGTTGCGAGGATCTGCGAGGACGCGCTCACAGCCGTATCGATGGCGTTTCCTATGCAGACTCTGCTCATAGCGTCAGCAACGGGAACGGGAGTAGGTCTTAACGCGCTGCTTTCGCGCTCGTTGGGCAGAGGCGATCAGAAGATGGCTGATAAGGCAGCCATAAACGGATTGTTTATCGGCGTGGTGGCATTTTTGATATTCATGGTTCTGGGCTTTGTGGCAGTAAAGCCGTTTTATATCGTTCAGACCGGCTCTGCCGATTCGCCTATAACGATATACGGAGTAGAGTATCTGCAGTGTGTAATGATATTCTCGCTTGGAATGTATGTGCAGATATTATCTGAGCGAATGCTCATATCAACAGGCAGAACTATATATACAATGTTTACACAGGGCATAGGCGCTATTATCAATATAATACTTGATCCTATAATGATATTCGGCTTATGCGGATTCCCTGAGCTTGGCGTGCTTGGCGCGGCGGTCGCCACAGTGACAGGACAGTGGGTGGCTGCGGTTATAGCGGTCATATTGAACATAAAGAAAAATCATGACATCAATGTGAGCCTGCGCGGGTTCAGACCTGATAGGAAGATAATAGGAACAATACTGGCAGTCGGAATACCGTCAATGATAATGCAGGCTATAGGCTCTGTAATGACATTTGGCTTTAATAAGATACTCATATGGTTCTCGTCAACGGCAGTTGCTATATTCGGAGTATATTTCAAGCTGAACAGTATAGTTTTCATGCCTGTGTTTGGTCTCAACAACGGAATGGTACCGATAGTGGCGTATAATTACGGAGCAGAGAACAGAACAAGAATGATAAAGACCATAAAATACAGTATAATGTATGCGACGATCCTATTGCTGATAGGTCTTGCTGTGATAGAGCTTATCCCGGACAAGCTGCTGCTACTGTTCAACGCGTCTGAGAACATGCTGGCAATGGGCGTACCGGCACTCAGGATAATATGTATCAGCTTTATATTTGCGGGAACGTCAATAGTTCTTTCGTCGTCATTCCAGGCTCTTGGTCACGGAGTGTTCAGCATGCTTGTGTCGCTGGCGCGTCAGCTGTTCATACTTCTGCCGGCGGCGTACATACTCGCGCTTGTGGGAATGAAGAACGGCGGAGACGTTTCGTACGTATGGTGGTCGTTCGATATAGCAGAAATAGGCTCGATCACTGTCAGTCTTATACTGTATTCAAGACTGTATCGTAAGGTAATATCAAAGATACCGGCGAAAAATGAATAGGAATATATAAAGGGGCTTTAGCAAAACAGCGCAGAAAGCAGTAAAAACGGATCCTCCGTTATTTGCTTTGCGCGATCCGGGCGTTTTGCTGACGCCTCTTTTTTGTGCTTAACTATATATACTAAAAAGCATATTGTGATATTTATTATTTTTTCAGAAAGGTACTGACAAAACGGAAAAGATATGCTATTATAACTATAGTTAGCAAAGGCTAATATTTTTAAGGGCGCCACAATGCGCCTTAAAAACAGACCGAGAGTTAGCGAGTCCTAACTGAGAGGAGAGCTGAGATGATAGATCGTATTATTGCATACCATTGTGCACCGGCGCTTGCGGGAATAAAGCCGGCTAATATAATCTCGTGCCTAAAGCAAGAGTATCCGAATGTGGAAACGGAGATCGAAAGGCTGAACGCTTGTCTGAATGGCAGCGATATATATTTGGAGATATTATGCAGCTGTGAAAAACGCGCAATGGTCATGATATACAGAAAAAAACGTCTTGAGTCATATATAAGCAGACCGGAAATAAGCATGCTGCTATCTGAGTATGGCTATCCCGAGGCGCGGGAGTGCGTGGAGTATATTGATCATCTTAAAAAGAGAATAGCGGGCTGCGGTAATTTTCCGCATGAGATAGGCGCGTTTTTAGGGTATCCAATAAAGGATATATACGGATTTATTTCAGGAAGCTCTAAATGTCTGCATACAGGCTACTGGAAGGTGTATGATGACGTTGAGGGGTCAAAGAGATGCTTTAGAAGGTATGATATGTGCAGAGCTGCAGTTATAAAAAGGATAGACAGCGGCAGCACTCTTGAAAGTCTGTTCGGCGCGCGGAAAACAAAGTGCGCATAGCGTTTGGTAAAATATAAAATGTAAATAAGCTGAAAGGAGCAGAAACGTATGGGAAAGATAGCGGTAATATATTGGAGCGGTACAGGAAACACAGAAGTAATGGCGAACGCGGTATACGAGTCGGCAAAGGAAGTGAGCGATGATGCAGAGCTTATGAATGTTGGCGAGATAAGCGCCGCAGACGCGGCAAAGTATGATGTTTTGTTGCTTGGCTGTCCGGCTATGGGCGCGGAGGTGCTTGAAGAGGAGGAGTTTGAGCCGTTTTTTACAGAGCTTGAGGGAAGCCTGAGCGGCAAAAAAGTAGGTTTATTTGGTTCATATGGATGGGGTGACGGAGAATGGATGCGCAGCTGGCAGGAAAGAACAGAGGCTGCCGGGGCGGTATTGATTGGAAGTGTAATAGCAAATGATGCGCCGGATGATGAGGCGTTGTCGCAGTGCGCTGAGCTGGGAAAAAGCTCAGTATCATAATTAAATACAGAAAGATCCGAACAATTGATTGCGTTAAATCAAACGTCGCTGAATTAATAGCAGCGGCGTTTGGTTTATATGAGCTTGTTTTACCGCGAAGGCGGGAACAGCTTGAACATTGGATATGCTTTTTCGGGCATATCGTCTGATAAGCCGTGTTTTTTGCGTGATAATATTGACAAAAAAACTCGTTTAATGTAAAATATAAATAATAAATGCAATTTTACGGAAAATACAGACGCTGTAGAGAAAGGCGTTGTTTTGTATAGAAATCGGGGAGGAGTCAAGATGGTATGCAAAAATTGCGGCAGTTCACTGCCGGAGGGAAGCCTGTATTGTCCCGTGTGTGGGATGATAAACGAACAGGAAAGTAATACAGGATCTGATAAATGCCCGTCATGCGGAGCGAAGTTGGAACCCGGCAGCGTATATTGCGGTGAATGCGGAGCAAGGATAGATACGCAGAATACGTCAAATGCGGGATGGGATAGAAAAACGGTATATAATGCTCCAAATACCGGGTATACAGCAAAGCAGGGAATAAGCGGAAATGATACATATAAGCAGACGTCAAAAGAGGGCGGCAGCGGAAATACAGTAACGGTGCTTATTATTATAATAATCACGCTTATAGTTCTTATCGCAGCCGGAGCGATAGGGTTTATGATCTATGTAAATTCTGACAATGAGCCGGCGGAGAGAACATCAAGTCAAAGCGAACAGGTGGTGACCGCGGCGCCTGCCACCGTAGCGCCTGTTACTCCGACGCCGGCAACGGCAGCGCCTCAGGCTGAAATACCGCAGGTTGCGCCTCCGGCAAGCAGAACCGCTCAGAGCGACGGCTACTATTATCCAAGCAACAGCAGATACATAACAGTATCAGAGCTTGATAGTATGACTCCGTCGGAGATAAGACTGATACTGAACGAAATGTACGCGCGTCATGGCTATATATTCAGCTCTCAGGATTATCAGAACTATTTTTCGGCAAAGTCATGGTACATAGGAACAACAACAAGCCAGGACGAGGTCCTGAAATATTTCAACGCTTATGAAATGGCAAATAGGCAGACTATAGTTGATTATGAAGTGGCGCATGGTCTGAGATAAACATAAAACACACCGTATACGATATTGTACGGTGTGTTTTGCGTATTGCATGGCAATAGAGTTTGATGAGCGCGCAGTATTATTTATTTTATATCTGGCAGAAGCAGGAACAGGGAGTCGAAATTTTTGTTTAAAATCAGGTTGAAAAAATATATAGTGTATGCTATAATATGAAATAGCGGCAGAATATAACTGCTGAATATATCAGGGGAAAGCGGCACGGCGGCTCCCTGTAAAGGAAAAGTCAGGTGACTTATATATAATGAATGAATTTATATCGGAAGAGGTTTCGGTGGTAAGGTGTACGAGCTATGAGGAATGCAGGGCTGCGATAGACGAGTCGCTGCGGCTTATAGGCGGAATTGAGAGGTTTATAAAAAAAGGTGACAGGGTGCTGATAAAGCCCAATCTGGTATCTAAAAAGAAACCGTACAGCGCCATTACTACAAACCCGGATTTTCTGCATGCTGTAATATGCGCGGTAGAGGAGGCGGGGGGCAGAGTTATCATTGCCGAAAGCCCCGGCGGGCCGTATAACCGCGGTATATTGAAATCTCTTTATGATGTCTGCGGCATAACCGAGGCAGTAAAGGGAACGAATGCGGAGCTGAATTTTGATACATCGTTTACCGAGGTCGAATATCCTGACGGCAGAACGGTAAAAAGGCTGCCTATAATAGATCCCGTGCTGAATGCAGATGTTATAATATCATTGCCAAAGCTCAAAACTCATGCGATGACAGGATATACAGGCGCGGTCAAGAATCTGTTCGGAGTAATACCGGGCACATACAAGGCTGAGCTGCATTTCAGGCTTGACGAAAGGGAAAGCTTTTGTTCAATGCTTGTAGACCTATGCTCATGCGTGCGTCCGACGCTCAGCATAATGGATGGAATAATCGGAATGGAGGGCGATGGCCCCACATCGGGCAAGGACAGGTATATAGGCGTAGTTATGGCAAGCGCAAACCCGTATTCGCTCGATATGGCAGCCTGTGATATAATAGGCTACGCTCCTGAGGAGATAGCGACGGTAAAGGAATCATGTCGGCGCGGACTTACGGCAGATAAGCCGGAACAGCTTAATATTGTCGGAGTTCCTCTTGACGAGGTGCGCATACCGGACTTTTTAAAGCCGGAGAGTCATTTCAATCTGCTGAAGCTTATCAATCTGCCGTCGGCGCTGAATTCATGGCTTACAAACGCATTGGCGTCAAGGCCGGTGATAGATCATAAACAATGCGTATCCTGCGGCGAATGCGCGAGATGCTGTCCGCCAAAGGCGATAAGCATGGAAACAGGTGTTCCTGTGATAGACAGAGGACAGTGTATAAGATGTTTCTGTTGTCAGGAGCTTTGTCCGCGCAGCGCGGTAAAGATAAAGCGTCCTTTGGCAAACAGACTGATGATAAATTTGCTTAAATAAACAAAATGAAGGTGAAAAAATGTTTAATGTTGTTCTGGTAGAACCGCGGATACCGCAGAACACGGGAAATATCGCGCGTACCTGCGCGGCGACCGGATGCGGACTGCATATAGTGCGGCCGACCGCGTTTGAGATAACAGACAAGAATTTAAAAAGGGCGGGTCTGGATTATTGGCAGTATCTTAACGTGCAGTATTATGACGGACTAAAGGATTTCTTTGAAAAGACTGAGCCGACAGGCGCGCGTTATTATTATGCTACCACAAAGGCGCCGCATATATATACAGAGGCGGAGTTTCGCGACAATGACTATCTGCTGTTCGGCAGGGAGGATGCGGGACTGCCTGAGGAGCTGTTGTATGAGCATGAGGAACGGTGTATAAGGATACCGATGATACCGGAGGCGCGCAGCCTTAATCTTTCAAATGCTGTGGCGATAGTCGTATACGAGGCTATGCGGCAGATGGGGTTTGAAAATCTGAAGAACCTCGGGCAGCTCACAAAATTTCACTGGTAAGGAAAATACCGCGCAATGCGCGGAACAGAAAGGAAGAAAGATAAATGAAATATATTGTAATACTCGGAGACGGAATGGCGGATTATCCCGTAGACTATTTTGACGGTAAGACGATACTTGAGGTTGCGCAAAAGCCGACTATAGATTATATGTGCGAGCACGGCGAGCTTGGAATGTGCAAAACTGTGCAGGACGGCATGAAGCCTGGTTCAGACGTTGCAAATCTTTCGGTAATGGGCTATGACACAAAAAAGAGCTATACCGGAAGATCGCCTCTTGAGGCGGCGTCGATAGGTGTTGAGATGAAGCCTGATGACGTAAGTTTCAGGACCAATCTTGTAACATTGTCAGACGCGGAGCGGTACGAGGATAAGGTCATGCTCGACTATTCAGCGGGCGAGATAACAACTGAGGAAAGCGAGCAGCTTATAAAGGCGGTAGCTGAGCAGCTCAATACAGAAAGCATAAAATTCTATCCCGGAATAAGCTACAGACATCTGTGCGTGTGGAACGGCGGCTCAACGAATGTGGAGCTTACCCCGCCGCATGATATATCTGACAGAGTTGTGGGGGATTATATGCCAAAGGGCGAGGGCGCGGAAAAGCTTGCCGAGATGATGAAGGCGTCGGAAAAGATACTGCGCTCTCACCCTGTAAACAAGGCGAGAGTTGAAAAGGGTCTGAACCCTGCAACATCGATATGGGTATGGGGCGAGGGTACTAAGCCTCATGTTGACAATTTTGAAGAAAAATACGGTCTGAAAGGCTCTGTAATATCGGCAGTAGACCTTATAAAGGGAATAGCCAAATGCGCGGGAATGGAGTCGATAGATGTTCCGGGCGCGACGGGCAACTGTGAAACCAATTGGGAGGGCAAGGCTCAGGCTGCGCTTGACGCGATACTTGGCGGCAGTGACTTTGTATATGTGCATATGGAGGCGCCTGACGAGATGGGACATCAGGGCAAGCCGGACAAGAAGAAATTCGCGGTTGAAACAATAGACGGCAAGGTGGTAAAATTCCTTAAGGACGAGCTTGAAAAGCGCGGAATAGAATACAGAATGCTTATAATGCCCGATCATCCCACGCCTATCTCGCTGAAAACGCATGTAAGCGACCCGGTTCCGTATGTAATATATGATTCAAGAAAAACAGACGGCGGATCAGGGCTTGCTTATACTGAAAAGAACGGCGAAAGCACAGGGATATATATTGAAAAGGGCTACACATTGATGGACAGATTTCTTGAGAAATAAGAACAGAAACAGCTGCCGGAGGTGATGCTGTGAAGATCAGGGATAATGTTAAAAAGATAATCATAGTGTTTATAACTCTCGTGTGCTCCGTGCTGCTTATAGTGTTTGCCGGACCGATAGTAGTTAGGGGCGCATTATACCTTTTCGGAATATTTTCGCCATTTATATTCGGTTATGGTATATCGAGGCTGATAAATCCGTTAGCAGACACCCTGCACCGCAAGCTTAAGATACCTCGCGGCGTGTCTGCCGCGATGGTTGTAATATTGACATTCTCGGTTATGGTAGCGATAATCGGCGGAGTGGGCTATAAGTTTTTTGACGAGATGCGCAATCTGTACCGTCAGTGGCCGGAGATAGCGCAGTCGATAAGCAGTACATGGGAAAATTTCACATCTAAATGGAACAGACTGTATATCGACATGCCTGATTCTGTTAAGAATATGCTTGATAATCTTTCAGAGAGCCTGTCTCAGCAGGTGTCGAGATTTATGACAAATATGGAGGTCGTAGACAATGCGCAGAGCTTTGCAAAGGCACTGCCGCGCGGTATAATATGGACGATAGTATTTGTCATAGATATGTTTTTTATGGTCTCGCGCAAGGAGGAAATGGACAAATTTGTGCATAAGCTGTTGGGCGACAGGCTGCTTGGAAAGCTGCGCGAGATAAGGAACGAATTCAAGATATATCTTGGCGGATATTTCAGAGCGCAGGCTATACTGATGGTCGTAATATTTGTATTGATATCCATAGTTTTGACCATATTGGGCGCGCCGTACGCGCTTTTAGTTGGAATAATAACTGCGTTTCTTGACGCGCTGCCGTTTTTCGGCAGCGGTATAACTCTGCTTCCGCTTGCTGTGATATATTTCCTTGACGGCAACCTAAAGCTGGGCATAGGCTATGTGGCGGTATATTTCAGTGTTGTGCTTGTGCGCAGATTTATTGAGCCTAAGCTTGTGAGTGATAAAATGGGATTCAACCCCATACTGACGCTTATTTCAATGTACATAGGCTATAAATGGTGGGGAATAATAGGAATGCTCGTAGGACCTATACTGCTTATGGTCATAATAAGCTTTTATAAGGTCGGGCTGTTTGACGGCATAATACGCATATTAAAGCGATTGTGGGAATTTACGGTGCGCGAGTTTAAAATATTTATAGAGTATCTGAATAATTTAACCAAATAGAGGAGCAAAAGAAAATGGAAAAAGAAAAGTTTTATATTACAACTGCCATAGCGTATACTTCAAAAACGCCGCATATTGGCAACACCTATGAGATAGTTCTGACAGATGCCATAGCTCGTCATAACAGATTCATAGGCAAGGATGTGTTTTTCCTTACCGGAACAGACGAGCACGGACAGAAGATACAGGAAATAGCCGAGGCTGCCGGAATAACGCCGCAGGAGCATGTTGACAAGATAGCGGGCGAGATAAGGAATATAGCGGATATGCTCAATATCAGCTATGACGGCTTTATAAGAACAACAGACGATCATCACGTAAAGGCGGTGCAGAAGATATTCAAAAAGCTCTATGATCAGGGCGATATATACAAGAGCGAGTATGAGGGCTGGTACTGCACGCCGTGCGAATCGTTCTGGACAAAGACACAGCTTAAGGATGGCTGCTGCCCGGACTGTGGCAGAGAGGTAAAAAAGACAAAGGAGGAGGCATATTTCTTCAAAATGTCTAAGTATCAGGAGCGTTTGGAGCGTCATATCGCGGAAAATCCTGATTTTATCTGTCCGGAGTCGCGCAAGAACGAGATGGTAAACAACTTTATAAAGCCCGGACTCCAGGATCTCTGTGTATCCAGAACGAGCTTTACCTGGGGAGTACCTGTTGATTTTGATCCCGGACATGTTGTGTATGTATGGATAGACGCGCTTTCAAACTATATAACTGCGCTTGGATATTCTGTGGATGAAAAGGGCGAGCTTTACCAAAAATACTGGCCGGCAGATGTGCATATAATAGGAAAGGATATATTGAGATTCCACACCATATACTGGCCAATAATGCTCATGGCTCTTGGCGAGCCTCTGCCCAAGCAGGTGTTCGGTCATCCGTGGATGCTGTTCGGCGAGGAAAAGATGAGCAAATCCCGCGGCAATGTTATATACGCTCAGGATCTTGTACGCCATTTCGGAGTGGACGCGGTAAGGTACTATATGCTCCATGAAATGCCGTATGCTCAGGACGGAACAATAACCTATGAGGTATTCATAAGCCGCTACAACAGTGATCTTGCAAACACGCTCGGAAATCTTGTAACAAGGACTGTAGCAATGGTCAACAAATATTTCGGCGGTATCCTGCCGGAGCCGGGAGCTGAGGGCGAGTTTGACGCTGATCTCAAAAACACAGCCGTATCGGCTATAGGCGGAGTAGAAAGCAAGATGGCGACATATCATGTGGCAGACAGCCTTGACGAGATATGGAAGGTGGCAAACCGCGCCAATAAATATATAGACGAGACCGCGCCGTGGGTGCTTGCAAAGGACGAGAACTCGCGCGAGCGTCTTGGAACGGTGCTGTATAATCTTATAGAGGCTATAAGGATAATAGCCGCGCTTTTAAGCGCGTACATGCCTGAAACCTCCGAGAAGATAGCGGCGGAGATCGGAGCGGAGGAGCTTTCATATGAGAGCGTAAAGAGCTTTGGCGCCTCAAAGCCCGGCACAAAGATGGGAAGCGGCGCTGTGCTGTTCGCAAGAATTGACGCCGAAAAGAAGCTTGCAGAGCTGGCTGCGGAAATGCCAAAGGACGAGCCGGAGGTCGAGATAGCTCCGTTCAAGGACTATATAGAGTTTGAGGAGTGGGAAAAGCTCGATATAAGAGTGGGCAGGGTGCTTGAATGCGAGCCTGTAAAGAAGTCGAAAAAGCTGCTTAGATTTACCTTAGAGGTCGGCAGTGAAACGCGCCAGATCCTTTCGGGAATATCGCAGTTCCACAAGCCGGAGGAGCTTATCGGCAAAAATGTGGTATTTATAGCAAATCTCAAGCCGCGCAAGATGATGGGGCTTGAATCGCACGGTATGATACTTTCAGCCGAGCATGACGGAAAGCTGACAGTATTGACAACGCTCAAGGATATGCAGTCCGGAGCAGAGATAGTATAAAAATGAAACATAAAAATACGCGTGTACACATGTATGCGCGTATTTTTTTAGGTTCATATTAAAATGTTGAGGTTGTAGGGGCGGATAGTATCCGCCGGTCATTAGTGCGGTGGGGATGCGGGCAGATAATATCTGCCCCTACAAGAAATCGGAAAGCTATCAATTGCCTGTATAACAGATATGCAAACCCCAATATTTATTAATGAACCTTTTTTATTGGATCATTTGAATATACCGTGCCTGCAGGAGCGGACAGCCGCCGCTCACAACGCTGTATATAATAACCAACCCATTTATTTTGCAATTAATATACAAATAAAATACATATTAAACCTGTATTTAAGTACATAATAGATAAAAACAATCATAAAAATTTTACAAAACAACCAAAAAATAATTAAATGACCAAAAACAGCTTGATAAGTTTGAACCTTTATGTTAAGATAATATTATGGTGAACTGTCACTATAAAAAATCTTACAGCCGCAGGGGGAAAACGGGTATATATAGATAACCGGCGGCGGAACGGAGGTTATAAATGAGAGAACAAAAAGACTATCCAAAAACGGTACACAGGCGGCTCGGCTCAAGAGTGACCGCTCTTATAGTGTCGATGCTTATGCTGATGTCCTGCTTCGGACAGCTCAGCGTATCGGCAGCTGAGATAGTAAGTACAAGTCTACAAGTAACTAATCTGCAGGGAGTGATACTGTGTGATGCGGATGATTCAACAGAATATCCAGCCAGCGCATCAATAAACACAGGCGAGCATTTTAAGATCAACATTACCGGCGGATTCGCATCGAGCGGCGGAGTAGAATTGGGAGATTTGACTTTGAAGCTGTCAGGTAATGGCACAAGCGGGCTTTCATTCCCATACTTCGGTCAGGATGGAACTTATACAGCTGACGGAGTTACATACACAAAAACAACAGGCGAGAACGGAACCATAAGCATTTCAGTGTCAGGAGATCCGGGAGACACAGTTGTTCTGCCTGTATCGGCTTATTTCAACAGGGGAATAAACAGCGGAACGCAAATTAAAGCTGAGCTATTTGCAGGAGATGAATCACGCGGAACTGTAACGCTCACCGCATCGGCTGACGCGTCCATGCAGAACACAAACAGCGCTGTTACTCAGAGCGTTATACTTGACAACGTTTCAGGAAGTGAAAATATAAGCAAGGACATAAGCTTTGCTGTTACAGCATATTCCGGCGCGGTCCTCAGCGCTGTAGACAGGGATCTGAACAATGGTGAGGCGTATATTTCAAGCTATACGGTTAAAAATACAATAACCCTGCCGGAGGGCATGAGTTTTAATGCTAATGCAAGTGAGGATTTGAAAAATCATATCACTTTTACAAGCGGGGAGACGCAGAGAGATATAACCATAAACAGCCATGATGCAGGAAGTAGAACAGTTGTATTTTCATATACCGTAAATCATGATCAAAATTATGATTCAGGCAAGCAGATCAGCGATCTGTCGGGAACTGTTACTATAAAGTCCGGCGGAATCAATGTGAGCGAGTCTTTTACCTCATCTGGACAGATAGAAAGCAAAGTCCAGACGACGTATAATATTAAGGACGGCAACCAGGAAAAAACAACTGAGGAGATCGCTGCTGCGGTGACGGTTCAGAGACCGACTGAATCGAAATATTCCGCATTGACAAAGGAAATTGATGACGTAGCAGATCCAAAGAATAATTATAATACAATGTATCCGGCGGCATCATATGTGCTTGCGGGCGACATAATAATTTATAAAATATCATTTAAGAACAGCGGTCAGGCGCAGTTGGAAAACGGAACAGTTACTGACACGCTTCCCGAGGGTCTCACGGTTGCAACAGTTGATGAGCTGAATGCGGCTGAGGAGTATTTTGAAAAATATTCAACGACTGATTTTGAGTCTAATGCGTGGAGTGACAATGCTACAGCTGCAGTAAACGCTAGCAACAATACAATAACCTTTTCAAATATTACTTTGGACGGTGGAGAGACTTTTACCGGATATGCAGCTGTAAAAGTGGAGGAAATTACAGACGGAGCATCAGAAAGAACACTGACAAACACAGTAAAAGCCGGAGATTTGACATATACACACAATGTCACTCAGAAAGCGGCTAAAGCACAGCTTAGTATTACAAAATATGCTTTTAATGAAGCTGGAGCAAGCATAACATCATACAACCCCGGCGAGACTGTAAAATATCAGATAAATGTGTCAAACAGCGGAAATGCTATAGCGACAGGTGTTACTGTGTCTGATTATTTCCCGGATGAAATGATGGAGTTTGTCAGCGCAAAGGTTAACGGAACAGAATCAAGTATAACGCCTGATGACGATGGCAAATATTCATGGAATAATCAGATAATAGATCCGGGTAAGGTGCTTATTATAGAGATAACCGGAACAGTTGAGCAGAGTACTTCGGGAAATATTGTTAATGTTGCCGAATATCAGTATGGCAATGACAGCGGTCAGGCGATGAATACCTTGACAAGAGCTCAACAGCCTATTGATCGTGTCAGCATAACAAAATCAAGGACAAGTGAAAGCGAATATGTAAGGGCAGGCGATGAGGTCCATTACAGAATAGCCTTTACTGCGCCGGATTTATTTAGTTCAGATTCCCCTCTTGTTATGACTGATGAATTTCCGTCATGGTTAAACTTTGTTTCAGCAACATACAGCGCTCCGGGAAATGCGGATACAAGTGCAAATTGTTCAACAACTACTGAACCTATTACATCAAGCGGAGGAACAAAGCTTACAGCAACTTTTACAGGAAGAACTATAGACAGTGAAGGCTCTGCTATATACGGATATATAGATATAGTATGTAAGGTAAAATCATTTGATACGAGCCTTATTGGAACAGAATTTAAAAACAAGGTAGTTCTGAGCAATGAAAATTCAGCCGAAGCAGATAAAATAATTCTCAGCAAGACAGAGGCAGAGTCATCTGATGGTCTTACAATAGCCAAAACAGGATATGCTGCCGGAGCTGATGGAAGCAATATAAAGTGGCTCACAGCTGATAACAACACTATAAGCAGCGGTCAGAACGTGGGCTTCAAGGTAAAGATCACAAATACCAAATCAGATACTTATACAGGAACAGTTAATGTTGCTGATAAGCTTTCGGGAGCTTACAGCACAAGCGGCAACGTGACAGCAACTGTCAAAGAGGTATCAGCTGGAGTTACCGGAGTAAACAAAGATCAAACATATAGCCTGAATTTTGACTTTACACCTCAGGGGGATGGCACGTATTCACCATCTGAAACACCTGCAACTATAAACTTGAATGATGTGTCCATACCGTCAGGCGGATATATAGTTCTCAGCTATAGCGTAGCTCCGGCGGAGAGCTTTGTAAGCGGCTCAAACGGGGCAGCAGTAAATGACAGCGGATACTCTACAGTAACATATAAAAAAATATCCCGTCTTTCTGTGAGCAAGACAGCAGAGCATGCGGAGTATATTGTTGATGGCACATCAGGAAATAAAATAGAAGATGTGCGCATTAGATACACTGTAACAGTTAAAAATGAATCCACATCACCGTATACTACTACCGAATCATATCTTATAGACGAGCTTCCTGATGAGCTGTGTCTGGCTGAGAAAGGAACAGTTACTGTTGCAGGACAGAATGTGACAAGCGCGTCATATTTTGTTGGCAGCTCCTACGATTCGTCAACATGGACTAAGATAGAGGACAACGGAGCGATACCGGAAAATAGCATCATTGGAGTATCAGCCCCAATGCAGATACCGGCAAACGGTGAGGCGGTAATAACATATACGGCTAAACTGAACAGCTCGGCAATATCAGAGTTGAATGAGGAGATCAATCAGACAAAAACCTATGATTTTGCTCCGCGCATACTTACAAATAATGTGATCTATTATGGAAATACAGTATTTGAGTTTGAAAAGAGTGCGGCAAATATAATCACAACGAATTATATTGCAGCAGACAGTTCAGTAAGACTGGCGTCTAAAACACCAAAGCCAAGGATAGAAAAAGAAGCTTATGCATATTTTGCATCTAATGCAAAAACCGTAACAATGGGTGCTGACGGAGCAGAGCCGGGTGCGTATGTTGTATGGCGTATCAAGGTGACGAATGATTCGACTGCGGAAAACGGCGCGACTATGAGCAGCTACAGTATAGTTGACACTCTGCCGTCAAATTATAATTACGGAGGATCAGTATACCAAAATGTTTATCCGGCAACTATCGACGATGAAAATTTAAGTACCGGAAAGATGATAAAAAGTTCAGCTGACGGCAATACTGAAAAATTAGATTTTATAGAGCCATCTAATTCAGCCGGTACAGTGACCTGGAATTTTAGCAACAATAGCTATGCTCTTGATCCCGGAGAAAGCATAGAGTTTACATTCTATACTAGACCAGATAAAAGTATATCAGGAGTTTATAAAAACACAGCGGAGGTAGTGCTGAACGATACCATATATGAGGCTGAGGATGAGCTGGAGCTCAGCAGTTCAGACGTATTCTCGGTAAATGCGGTCAAGACATCATCAACAAAAGAAGCATCTCTTGCGGAAGATAAGAGCACAATAACATATACCCTTAATGTTAAAAACGAGTCTGTTTCTGAAAGTATAAATGATCTTACTATTATAGACAGGCTGCCGTTTGTGGGAGACACAGGAGTCCTCACAGATGGAAAACGTCATTCAGAATGCGATGTTGAATATGTTGGTGATCTAAGTGTAAAAGTAGGAAATAAAATATTAGAATCAAACGAGTATACTTTAAGCTTTTCAGGTAACAGAAGTGCTGTATTCAGTGAGACTGACGCTGACTGGGATGGAGAAAATGGAAGCGTAACATGGACGAACACGGCAGTAAACTCTACAAGACTTGTAAGGATATGTCTTGGTGATACAGTGGTAGAAGCTGGTGAAACTGTCACGGTGACATTCAAGGGTAAGGCTGTAACAACAGATACGAATATAGAGAGCACAGTAGTTAACTCATTTGGATACTGTTATAACAGCTCAACTATCGAAAATATGGCTGCCGAGGTGCCTGTTGCTGCTGTGATAAAGGTAGAGCCTGAAATACAGGACAAGGGTACTATCAATATAACAAAGCAGCTGGTAGATGGCGCGTTGATCCCAAGAGATTTCTATTTTGCAATATACGATAAAGCGTATTCAGACAACGCAAATCTGGTAGGCGATGTTAAGCACCTTAGATTAACAGGTATTTCATCAAACAAGAGTGTTGAGGCTACAGTATCATATTATGATCTTAAATACGGTCAGGCAATTGGCGTGAACAGGACGTATTATGTATATGAAACAGACAAAAAAGGTGTTCCGATAACTCAGAGTCTGTCGGATAACGGCTATGAAATGTACGCAAACGGAAGTCTTGCTGGCGATGGTAACTATTGCTATGCGGTTGTCAATCTGAACCTCATCAACAAATCAGCGGAGGTAGTGTTCAAAAATGTATATCCGGTGCCTACTGTTGAAATAATAGGTCCGTATATAGCGGATGTACCGGAGAATTTTGAATCAGCTGAAACACTGAATGATGATTTTGATTCAGGAGTTATGGTAGATGGAATACTGAAAGTTGCAGATAATAATGATGATGCAACTAGAGAAGTCGCTGAGGTGATAGCTGACGGAAAAGTGATAGGCACAACTGATGGCTGGGGAAATGCAAAGGGGCATACTATAGCCACAGGTTTCCTTGCTGAAATTACAGGCGCAGGAACAAATACTATAAGCAGCGCCGCATGGAATATAACATCCGGTACAAGTTCAGGCTGGACTTATATGAAACTGACGGAAGATGAAGCGCAGCAGATGGAGGCTCAAGATTACGATCTTAATGAGAAATTTGCTTTTGATGACGGAAGTAAAATATATCAGGTTATGGGAAGTAATTTCAGTATGGATTTCAAGGTCAAAACTCCGAGTATGACTTTGGCGAATGGTGCTCAGGCATATATAGGAATAATAGTTGACGGGATATATGATCGGGGCGCGACTGCTGAATTTGAGCTGAACAGTGATGTTTCAGAAGATGAAAACAGCGCGGCACAGGGTGCTATGGACGAAGCAGCGGGCGATGTGGTTGTGAACTCGCCTGATCAGTCCGGCGGTTTTAAAAATTGAAAGGGGGAGCTGAATAGATGAAGAAAATATATTCATATCCAGAAATAGAGGTTAGGCTTTTTTCGGCGGGCGATAATGTCCGCGCCGCGGACCCAGTCGGCGGAGATGCTGTTCTGCTCTCCGGAGGATATACAGCCGGACAGAACATACAGGCGCAGATGTATCCGACTATAAACAGAAATTCAGCATATGTAGCAACCGTAAAGGTCATGAACGTAATAAAATTCAATGAATAACAGCGATGGGGGTGCAGCCAAGGGGGCTGCGCCCCTTCGTTTTGTTTGTTATCCGCTGTTTTTCTGGTTCATATTAAAATGTTGAGGTTGTAGGGGCGGATAGTATCCGCCAGTCATTTGCGCGGTGGGGGATGCGGGCAGATAATATCTGCCCCTACAAGAAATCGGAAAGCTATCAATTGCCTGTATAACAGATATGCAAACCCCAATATTTATTAATGAACCGTTTTTCCAAAGCCGCCGGGAGGCTGCTGCAAACTCGTTGAGTTTTGCGGCGGCGTTTTATCGTATATAAAATTATTCTAAAAAATTTGAAAAACAGGTTTACAACGCGGGGCTAATGTGGTAGAATGGGTGTGAGCAATTGAAGGCATAGGGAATGCCGGGATGATGCGGGAAAGGAGCTGTCAGAGTGAAGAAAATACTTGTTGTTGTGGATTATCAAAATGACTTTGTAAACGGCGCGCTTGGCTTTGAGGGCGCGGAGCTGCTTGATGAGGCGATTTGCAGAAAGATAGAGGAATACCGCGGCAGCGAGGTCGTACACACTCTTGACACTCATACCGAGAGCTATCCCGAAACGCAGGAGGGAAGACTGCTTAGCACGGCGCACTGCATAAAGGGGACTGACGGTCATAAAAATTACGGAAAAACGGCTGAAAAGCTTAAGGGAACAAGAGCGTTTGAAAAACCATGCTTCGGGTCGTGGGAGCTTGGGGAATATCTTCGTGCCGGCGGCTACGACAGAGTAGAGCTTTGCGGGCTCGTATCGTATATATGCGTGCTTTCAAACGCTGTCATAGCCAAGACTGCCTTGCCGGAGGCGGAGATAATAATTGATACGCGCTGTACAGCTGGCTTCGATATGGAGCTGCACAAAGCCGCGCTTGCCGTGATGGAGGGGCTTCAGATAAAAGTTCTGCGCTGATAAGGCGCAGGCGCTGTGCGCACCTATAAAATTCAGGAGGATAAGAATGACGGAAGTAAAGATCAATACCAAACGAAAGCTGGGTGTTATAGACAGGAATATATACGGCCAGTTTGCGGAGCATCTCGGAAGATGTATTTATGAGGGGATATATGTTGATGAGGACAGCGGCATACCTAATGTAAACGGAATGCGCAGCGATGTTGTGGCAGCTCTTAAGGAGCTGAGCGTGCCGGTGCTGCGCTGGCCGGGCGGCTGTTTTGCAGATGACTATCATTGGCGCGACGGCATAGGCGACAAGGAAAAACGCCCTTACATGGTAAATACTAACTGGGGAGGAGTGGTTGAGAACAACCATTTCGGAACGCATGAATTTTTTGAGCTGTGTGAGCAGATCGGCTGTGAGCCGTATATAACAGGAAACGTAGGCTCGGGAACCGTTCAGGAGATGCGCGACTGGATAGAGTATATGACATTTGACGGCGATTCGCCGCTTGCTAATGAAAGACGCAAAAACGGCAGAGAGGAGCCGTTCAAGCTCAAGTATTTCGGAGTGGGAAACGAGAACTGGGGCTGCGGCGGAAACATGCGCCCGGAATACTATTCCGATCAGTACAGACGTTACGCTACCTTTATAAGGAATTACGGCGAGGAGCCGGTGTTCAAAATAGCCTGCGGTCCGAACTCTGTAGATACGCGCTGGATGGAGGTCGTGCTCAAGGAGGCAGGACAGTTCATGCAGGGGATATCATGGCATAATTATACATATGAGGGCGACTGGGATCACAAGGGCAACAGCTGCGTTTTTGATGAAAAGGGCTGGTATTCAAACCTGGCAGACGCGGAGCGGATGAGAAAGACTCTTATAAAACAGATCGCCGTTATGGACTGCTTTGATCCTGAAAATAAGATAGCGCTTATAGTGGACGAGTGGGGAAACTGGTTCGACTGTATGCCCGGAACTAACCCGGGATTTTTGTATCAGCAGAACACCATGCGCGACGCTGTGAGCGGAATGGTAATACTGCATATGTTCCATGAAAACTGCCGCAGGGTAAAGATGGCGAATATAGCGCAGATGATAAACGTGCTCCAGGCTATGATACTTACCGAGGGCGAAAAGATGGTGCTGACACCTACATATCATCTGTTCAGAATGATGAAGGGACATCAGGACGGAGAGCTGGTCGATATTGTATATGATAACGGCGCGTATGAGGCTGACGGAGAGAGAGTGCCAAAGCTGAGCATATCGGCGTCGGAAAAGAACGGAGCGCTTACAGTGTCTGCCGTAAATACAAAGCTTGACGAGGACGCGGAGCTTGAAATAGAGCTTGACAGAGAGTATTCGGAGGTAAGCGCGGAGCTGCTTACAGCAGGGGATATGCGCGACTGCAATACGTTTGAGGAGCCTGAAAAGGTATCGCCGGTAAAGCTTGAGGCTGAGCTGTGCGCAAATAAGGTAAGGGTAAAGCTCCCGGCCATGTGCATAGCCGCCATAACGCTGAAGTGATGGGCAAATGCAAAAGATGCGGTTTGAAAACTGTCCTGTCAGAGCAGGATATTGAACGCATGGTGGCTGAGGTGCGCTCAATGCGCGGCATAAAAACAGTAAAGGATGAGGTTTATCAAAGCAGGCTTGCAGCCTGCTTTGACTGCCCTAAGCTCGAATATGGCTCCACATGCGCGCTTTGCGGTTGTGTGGTGCATGTTCGCGCTCTGCTTGCTGACGGAAAATGCCCGTTTCCTAAAAATTCAAGGTGGCAGGTATAAAATCTGCCGTATATGGTAAAAATATATCCGTAACATGATCCGGAGCGTTTCCGGATCTATATATACGGAGGTAACGCCTTATGAAAAGAATAATAACCGCGCTCATTATAAGCGCCGCTCTTGCAATATGTACACCCTGCGCGTATGCGCTCTCAAAAATAGGGTCTACCGGGAGCGAGGTGACCAATATTCAGTCGAGGCTGAAAGCATGGGGGTATTACAGCTACAGTGTGGACGGTATTTACGGATGGCGAACGGCAGAAGCGGTCAAGTCGTTTCAAAGAAAGCACGGGCTTACCGCTGACGGCGTATGCGGGCCGGCAACGCTTGCAAAGATAGGACTGCCCACTGGCAGCTCCTCCTCATCTTCGTCAAATTCGTCAGATGTGGAGCTGCTCGCAAGGATAATAAACGGCGAGGCGCGCGGCGAGCCTTATACGGGTCAGGTAGCGGTAGGCGCGGTGGTTTTAAACCGCGTGAGATCCTCGTCATTCCCCAATACCATTGCCGGAGTCATATATCAGAGCGGAGCGTTCACCGCAGTGAGCGACGGGCAGATAAACGCGGCTGTAACGTCAAGCTGCTACAGCGCCGCCCGCGACGCGCTTAACGGCTGGGATCCCACCGGCGGAGCGATATATTATTATAATCCTGCTACTGCAACAAGCAGCTGGATATGGTCAAGACCTGTCATTACTCAGATAGGCAAGCATGTATTCTGCAAATGAAAAATGTACGCTGCCGCGCGGCTCTTTGCCGCAGCGCGGCTGTATTTATCAAAAGGAGTTGTGTATTATGGAAAAAGCAATAGTGCTTTCGGTAATGTCTGCCGTGTTTGTGTTTATTGCTGTGCTTGACACCGTCAATAAGATACGCGAAAAAAATAATAGCGGCGATAATTAGCACGCGCGCCCGGACATAGTCCGTCCGCGCGTGTTTATGTATAAAATTACAAATTATACATTAATTTCGCATAAAAATTTATAAAATTACATTTAAAATTTTATTCAGAAAAAACGACTAATTATATTGACAAATAACATCATAGATGGTAAAATAGAATAGATAAAGAGAGGAGCGGATCATTGTGAATACTTATATTTCTGATCATGTCAGCTTAATAGCGGTTTCCGGCTGGAACACAGTTCCTCTTTGTTTTGATTTTATTAATTATTGGCAATGAATATTTCGTCATTGTCTTTTTTTTTGAGCTACAGAGAATAATGACCGGCTGCGGCGCGGCTTTATACTCTGCTGCGACATATAAAGGATGAAAGGAGCTTTTACATCATGAAAGGACAGTTGATTCTGGAAAACGGACAGCGTTTTACCGGCGAATTGTTTGGAGCTATCAAGAACATCGTTGGAGAAATTGTCTTTACCACCGGTATGACCGGTTATCAGGAGGAGCTTACGGATCCCTCCTTTGCCGGACAGATAGTTACCATGACATTCCCGCTCATAGGTAATTACGGTATCAATCTCGATGATAACGAGGCTAAGCATACAAGCCTCAAGGCTTTGGTAGTGCGCGAAAAGTGCGACTATCCGTCAAATTTCAGAAACGAGATGAATATTGCGGATTTTCTTGAGGAGGAGGGCGTTGTCGGTATCGAGGGCATCGATACGCGCGCGCTTACAAGGATCATACGCGATTACGGCTGTATGACGGCTGTTATTATGCAGGGCGAGCCGTCACAGGCAGAGGTGGACGCGCTTATGGCTGAGTTCGACAACAGCAAGGTTATCCTTGAAACTACTACCGACGCATCATACGTTGTAAATCCGGGCGGAAAGCCGCATATAGCGTATATCGATCTCGGAACAAAGGAGGGCATAATACGCGATCTTGTAAAGCGCGGCTGCAAGCTCACTGTGTTCCGCGCAGATGTAAAGGCTGACGAGATACTCGCTGCTGAGCCTGATATGGTATTCCTTTCAAACGGCCCCGGAGACCCGCTCGACGCGCCCGGAACCATCGATACTGTAAAGGCGCTCATAGGCAAGCTGCCTATCTGCGGCATATGTATGGGTCATCAGCTTATAGGCCTCGCGCTTGGCTGCAGGTCACAGAAGCTTACCTTCGGCCATCACGGCGGAAACCATCCGGTAAAGTATTCTGAAACAGGCAAGTGCTTTATAACAAGCCAGAACCATAACTATGTGCTCACAGATTATCCTGAGGATGTAGAGGAATGGTTCACAAATGTAAACGATAAGACATGCGAAGGTATTCGCCATAAGAAATATCCGATAATGAGCGTTCAGTTCCATCCGGAGGCATCACCCGGCCCGCTCGACACATCATGGGTATTTGACAGATTCTTAAAGGAGGTAAAGTAAAATGCCTTTAGATAAATCCATTAAAAAAGTCCTTGTTATAGGCTCAGGTCCTATTGTTATAGGTCAGGCGGCGGAGTTCGACTACTCAGGCACACAGGCTTGCCGCGCTATCAAGGAGGAGGGTATTGAGGTCGTTCTTGTAAACTCAAACCCGGCTACTATAATGACAGACCGCGGCATGGCTACAAAAACATATATTGAGCCTTTGACCGCTGAATATATAGAAAGAATAATAGAACGCGAGCGTCCTGATTCGGTAATTGCCGGAATGGGCGGACAGACAGGTCTTAACCTTGCCTGCGAGCTTTTCGATAAGGGCGTGTTTGAAAAATATAACATGAAGGTCATAGGCACGTCTATCGAGTCTATCAAGGAGGGCGAGGACAGAGATTCGTTCAAGCGTCTTATGGAACGCACAAATCAGCCTATCGCTCCGTCTGAGATAGTTACTAACCTTGAGGACGGCCGTGTGTTTGCTGAAAAGATAGGTTATCCTGTAATAATCCGTCCGGCATATACTCTCGGCGGAACAGGCGGCGGCATAGCTGAAAATCCTGAGGAGCTTGAAACTATCCTCACACAGGGTCTGCATCTTTCGCGCGTTGGCCAGTGCCTGCTCGAAAAATCAATTGCCGGCTGGAAAGAGATAGAGTTCGAGGTAATGCGCGACGGCGCCGGCAACTGTATAACTATCTGTTCAATGGAAAATGTCGATCCTGTCGGCGTTCACACAGGTGATTCTATAGTTGTGGCTCCGGCTCTGACTTTGGCCGACAAGGAATATCAGATGCTCAGAAAAGCGGCTATAGATATTATCAACTCAATTGAGATAAAGGGCGGATGTAACGTTCAGTTCGCGCTCAATCCAAAGAGCTTTGAGTATGCCGTTATCGAGATAAATCCGCGTGTGAGCCGTTCATCAGCTCTCGCGTCAAAGGCTACAGGCTATCCTATAGCCAAGATAGCGTCAAAGATAGCTCTCGGCTATAATCTTGACGAAATAGTAAACGCTGTTACAGGCAAGACCTTTGCCTGCTTCGAGCCGACTATAGACTATGTTGTAACAAAGATCCCTAAGTGGCCGTTCGATAAGTTCTTCGGCGCAAGACGCAGACTTGGAACTAAGATGATGGCTACAGGCGAGGTAATGTCAATAGCTAACTCGTTCGAGGCGTCACTTCTTAAGGGTGTGCGTTCGCTTGAAATAAAGCAGTATACTCTTGAAAGAGAGTCCTCAAAGAACCGCTCAATGAAAGAACTGCGTCAGCGCGTATGCGTTCCTGACGACGAGAGACTGTTTGACCTTGCCGAGCTCATAAGAAGAAAGTATCATATCGAAAAGATAAACGACCTTACAGGCATAGACATGTTCTTCCTCAAGAAGATCAGCGCGATCGTTGAGGCTGAGGAGGAGCTTAAAAAGTATACTATCGATACCATCGATACTGACACTATGAGAAGGTATAAGAAGATGGGCTTCTCGGATAAGGGTATGGCTGAACTTATGGGCTGCCATGCTGACGAGGTATACAAAAAGCGTATCGCTGAGGGCGTAACGCCTGTATATAAGATGGTCGATACATGCGCGGGAGAATTTGAGGCTGTTTCACCGTATTACTACTCAACATACGATGAGGTAACAGAGTCGTTCCGCTCTGACAAGAAAAAGGTTATCGTTATAGGCTCAGGTCCTATAAGAATAGGTCAGGGTATCGAGTTCGACTACTGCTCGGTACACAGCGTGCTTTCTCTTGAAAAGGCTGATGTTGAGACCATAATCATCAACAATAACCCGGAAACTGTTTCAACAGATTTCGATACCTCTGACAAGCTCTATTTCGAGCCGCTCACAGAGGAGGATGTATATAATATAATCACGCTTGAAAAGCCTGACGGTGTTATCCTCCAGTTCGGCGGTCAGACGGCTATCAAGCTTGCAAACTTCCTTGCAGAGATGAACGTACCTGTGCTTGGTACACAGCCTAAGTATATAGACGAGGCTGAGGACCGTGAAAAGTTTGATGACATGCTTGAAAAGCTCAACATCAAGCGTCCTCAGGGTAAGGCGGTATGGACTGTTCAGGAGGGTATCGAGGAGGCTAACCGCCTTGAGTATCCGCTGCTTGTTCGTCCTTCCTATGTCCTGGGCGGACAGGGTATGGAGATAACAAGAAACGAAAAGGATCTTGTTCGTTATCTTACAGACGCGTTCAAAAAGGATAATAAGAACCCTGTTCTTATTGACAGATACCTTGGCGGACGCGAGATCGAGGTCGATGCTATATGCGACGGCACAGACGTGCTGATCCCCGGTATCATGGAGCATCTTGAGCGTGCCGGTATCCACAGCGGCGACTCGGTATCTATCTATCCGCCGCAGCACATACCGCAGCATATCATAGATAAGATAGAGGATGTTACCTACAGAATAGCTCTTGAGCTGAACGTTATCGGTATGATAAATATCCAGTTCATTGAGTTCAAGGACGAGCTTTATATCATCGAGGTAAATCCGCGCTCGAGCCGTACTGTTCCGTATATAACAAAGGTAACAAACGTGCCTGTTATAGATATAGCAACACGCATAATGCTCGGCGAAAAGCTCGCTGATATGGGCTATAAGTCGGGAATAGCTCCGATAACAAATACTGTGGCGATCAAGGTGCCGGTATTCTCAACTGAGAAGCTGCCAAAGGTAGAGGTAACTCTCGGACCTGAAATGCGTTCAACAGGCGAGGTCCTGGGTATAGGCATGAACTTTGAGGAGGCTATGTTCAAGGGATTCATGGCTGCAAAGACTACTATTCCAAAGCCCGGTTCAACTATTCTCGCAACTATACGCGACTATGACAAAGAGGACTTCCTGCCGCTTGCTAAGCGCTGCCATGAATGCGGCTGCAAGTTTATCGCGACTTCAGGCACGGCTGCTATGCTCAAGGAAAACGGCATAGACTGCCAGGTGGCTAAGAAGATAGCTGAGGGTGTTCCGAATATCCTTGACGTCATCAGAAGCGGCATCGTTGATATGATAATAGATATACCTACTAAGACTAACGATGTAAATTCTGACGGATTCAAGATCAGACGTACTGCTATTGAAAGCGATATAACTATTATGACAAGCCTTGATACATTTGGCGCTCTTGTTAAGGTAATGGAGTGCAATTATTCAACAGACAGTGTCAATGTAATATCGCTTGACGATATAGAGATACAGGATAAATAATAATTAAATAAATAATTATCAGGCGGTACAGCTCCTGTGCGCGGAATAAGCTCTGCGCGGCGGGCTGTGCCGCTTTGCGTGTATATAATCGCGCGTTTTATCAGGCTATAGTTTAGATAAAAATAATTTTTTTATTTTTGTATAATTTTTTTTCAAAAAACTATAGCATTTTTTCGGGTTTTAATGTATAATGTTAAGATAGAATGGCACTTGTTATATATTTTTTGTGTATGACAGGTGCAGAATAAAATCAGGTAGTATCGGAGGGTATGTATATGGACGATATTTTGCGTATCCTGGATAAGGAGCAGGGTGTTGTAAACACGGAAAAGATCTCAAGAATGCTCGGCATTCCCGAGGAGGAAGTCGCCGCCAAGCTCGAGGAGCTTGAAAATAATCATATAATCGCGGGCTATAAGACCATTGTAAACTGGGATAAAACAGACAGAGAGGTTGTTACCGCTCTTATTGATCTGCGAGTAACTCCGCAGAGAGGAGAGGGCTTTGATAAGGTAGCAGAGCGAATATATAAATATCCGCAGGTCAGGGCACTGTATTTGATGTCCGGCGCATACGATCTTTCCGTTATGATCGAGGGCAAAACAATGAAGGACGTCGCGCTGTTTGTGGCGCAGAAGTTAGCGCCGATGGAATCTATTATTTCAACTGCCACCCATTTTGTGCTTAAAAAGTACAAGTCGGAGGGCATAATATTTGATGATAATGAAAAAGATACAAGACAGGTGATCACTTTATGAATTATGATAAGCTTATTAACCCGGTCGTGGGCGCTTTGCCGCCGTCCGGGATAAGGAAATTTTTTGATGTTGTAAATACTATGGATGACGCTATTTCTCTCGGCGTGGGCGAGCCGGACTTTGTAACTCCGTGGGCTATACGCGAAGCCGGCATATACAGTCTTGAAAGCGGCAGAACATATTATACCGCTAACAGCGGACTTTTAGAGCTTAGAGAGGAAATAGCAAATTATAATATGCGCAAATACGGCGTGAAATATAATCCGGCAGATCAGATACTTGTTACTGTCGGGGGTTCTGAGGCTATCGATGCAATGATAAGATGCGTTGTCTGCCCGGGTGACGAGGTGCTCATACCTGAGCCGAGCTTTGTGTGCTATAAGCCGCTTACAATAATGGCAGGCGGCGTTCCTGTTACGATCGAGACAAAAGAGGAGGATGAGTTCAGGCTCACCCCTGAGCTCTTGCGCGAGAAGATAACTGATAAAACAAAGCTGCTTATCCTCCCGTATCCGAATAATCCTACAGGCGCGGTAATGTCAAAAGAGGATCTTGAGGCTATTGCAGAGGTGCTCAAGGGCACAGATATTCTTGTGCTTTCCGATGAGATATACGGTGAGCTTCGTTACAGTGATGAAAAGCATGTTCCATTCTCAGCGATCGAGGGGATGTATGACAGAACTGTTGTAGTCAACGGATTTTCAAAAGCATTCGCTATGACCGGATGGCGTCTTGGATATGCCTTGGGACCGGCAAGGATCATAGGTCTTATGACAAAGGTGCATCAGTATGGAATAATGTCGTCACCAACAACCAGCCAGTATGCCGCTATCGAGGCGCTTAGAAGCTGTGATGACGATGTGGAGGATATGTGCCGCGAATACAATTACCGCCGTCGCGTGATAGTTGACGGGTTCAGAGAGATGGGGCTTTCATGCTTTGAACCGTACGGTGCATTTTATATATTCCCGTGTATAAAGTCTACAGGAATGACGAGCGATGAGTTCTGTACTCGCCTCTTGGGTGAAGAAAAGGTAGCGGTAGTTCCGGGCAATGCGTTCGGAGAATGCGGCGAGGGCTTTATTCGCTGTTCCTACGCATATTCGGTAGAAAAGATAGAGGAGGCTCTCAAAAGGATAGCAAGATTCGTCAGCAGACATACGGCTGAAACGGAATAATACAGAATGATACATAGCCTGGCAGTGCCCAGGTTATAGGCGTGGAATGATGTTTGTATTGCTGCTGGATCAGCAGCTGCAAAAGCAGTGATCAAAAATCATAATAGATATACGTTTTTAGAAGATAAACGATAGTCAATTGTGAAACTATGTTTCACAATTGATCTGGTTAAAGTAGGTTAAAAAAGTTCCATCCGATTAAATAAAATATGATGGTTGAAACTTTTTTAACCCAAATTTCTGACGCGCATGTCGTCAGAAATTTATTGAATTCGAGGGTACACCCTCGAGCACCCATCAAATAGGTAGCAATTGTAAAACTCTTTTAGAGTTTTACAATTGCCTAGAAGATAAACAATATAAGGAGAAGAATAATGGCTACAAAGTATATTTTTGTAACAGGCGGCGTTGTATCCGGACTTGGCAAGGGCATAACTGCGGCATCGCTTGGCAGACTGCTCAAGGCAAGGGGCTACAAGGTAACAATGCAGAAGTTCGATCCATACATAAACGTCGATCCGGGTACGCTTAGCCCGTACCAGCACGGCGAGGTTTTTGTAACGGATGACGGTGCTGAAACGGATCTGGATCTGGGTCACTATGAGAGATTCATTGATGAAAATCTCAGCATAAATTCAAATGTAACGACCGGTAAGATATATTGGTCTGTTATAAACAAGGAGCGTCGCGGCGATTATGAGGGAAAAACAGTCCAGGTAATACCGCATATCACTAATGAGATAAAAGAAAGAGTATACCGCGTGGCTAAGCATCAGACAACTGATGTGGTAATAACAGAGATAGGTGGAACGGTAGGAGATATAGAGTCAACACCGTTTCTTGAGGCTATAAGACAGGTAGCCACAGAGGTGGGTAAGGAAAACTGCATATATGTTCATTTAACGCTGGTACCATATCTGAGCAGCTCAGGCGAGCAGAAAACAAAGCCTACTCAGCACAGTGTAAAAGAGCTTTTAAGTCTTGGTATACAGCCGGATGTTATAGTGCTTAGAACTGAAAAGCCGCTTGAGCCGGGTACAAAGGATAAAATCGCGCTGTTCTGTAATGTTTCGCGTGACAGTGTAGTCGAGAACATAGATCTTGAGACCTTATATGAGGTACCGCTCTTCCTTGAAAAGGAGGGGCTTGCCGATGCTGTCTGCCGCAAGCTCGGACTTGAAAACAGAAAGCCTGATCTTGATAACTGGAAACAGATAGTGGATGTGGCAAAGGAGCTGCTTCACGGCGATAAGTCAGAAGTAAAGATCTCGTTAGTCGGTAAATATGTTTCCCTGCATGATGCGTATATATCTATAGTTGAGGCTCTCAAGCATGGAGGAATAGAACACCATACAAATGTCAGCATAAATTGGGTAAATTCTGAGGAGGTAACTGAGGAAACTGCCGATGAGCTGCTCAAGGGCAGCGACGGAATACTTGTTCCGGGCGGATTTGGTGACAGAGGCGTTGAAGGTAAGATAATCGCGGCAAAATATGCGCGAGAAAATGATATACCTTATTTCGGAATATGCCTTGGAATGCAGATAGCCGTAATAGAGTATGCGCGCAATGTGCTCGGCTACGCTGACGCGCATTCAAGCGAGCTGATGCCCGAAACAACTCATCCTGTTATTGATCTTATGCCGGAGCAGAAGGATGTTGAAAATCTCGGCGGTACAATGCGTCTGGGACTTTATCCGTGTAAGATCGCAGAGGGCAGTCTTGCAGAACAGGTGTACGGCAGTAAGCTCGTATATGAGCGTCACCGCCATCGCTACGAGTATAACAATTTCTATCGCAAGGAGCTTACAGAGGCAGGACTGAACGTATGCGGAATGTCGCCCGATGAAAAGCTTGTGGAAATGGTAGAGATCCCGTCTCACAGATGGTATATAGGTGTTCAGTTCCATCCGGAATTCAAGTCGCGCCCGAATAACGCGCATCCTCTTTTTGCAGCGTTCATCAAAGCGGCTATAGATAAACGTAATTCTTAATTGGCTTAATATAATCAAATATGCTCTGCCGTGTCAAGCCCGGCAGAGCGGTGAAGGGATCTGATCGGGTGAAAAAATATCTCGGATTTATCAAGCCCTATATACTGTATTTTATCCTCGGTCCGCTTCTTATGCTCACAGAGGTGGCGGGAGAGATAGTTCTGCCCCGCCTTATGGGCGAAATGGTCGATAATGGCATCGGCACAGGCGGAGCGCAGGGGTTAGGCGCCGGATATATTGCCGGACACGCGCTTATGATGTTCGGTTTTATTATCATAATGATAACCGGAGGAATAGGCGGACATTACTTTTCCATAAAGGCTGCTGTTAACTTCAGCAGTGATCTGAGAAAGGCTGTATTTGATAAGGTCCAGACCTTTTCATTCAAAAACATAGATGATTTTTCTACCGGTTCGCTTGTTACAAGACTTACAAATGATATCACTCAGATAATGAATATAACGCGTATGGCGCTTATAATGGCAGTGCGTGCTCCCGGAATGCTCATAGGTGGAGTTATTATGGCGTGCAGTATAAATCCAAGACTTGCTATGATCCTGCTTGTGATGATACCGCTGCTGGGTATTGCGATATTTGGATTGCTCAGAACATCTCTGCCGCGGTTTACGCTTATGCAGGAGAAACTTGACGGTTTAAATGCGCGGACGCAGGAGAATATAACGAATGTGCGTGTTATAAAATCGTTTGTTCGTGATAAGCTTGAGATTAAGCGGTTCAATGAGGCGAGCTGCGAGCTGCGTGATGCAACTTTCAGCGCAATGAAGATAGTTGTATGCACCATGCCTGTAATGACTCTGGCAATGAATATTGCAACTCTCGTCACATTGTGGCGCGGAGGAAACATTGTTATTGCAGGAGATATGGGCGTAGGCTCCCTGAGTGCTATAATCCAGTATATAACGCAGATACTCGGATCGCTTATGATGGTGTCTATGATGATAATAAGCTCGTCAAGAGCGGTTGCGTCATTAAAGCGTATCTCGGAGGTTCTTGATACAGAGGTTGATCTTACCGATGAAAATGCTAAGTATAAGGACAGGCATGTCACGGAGGGAAGGATCGAGTTCAGGAACGTATATTTCAAATATTATGAAAATCGTGATGATTATGTGTTGAGCGATATCTCGTTTACCGCAGAGCCGGGACAGGTGATCGGTATTGTCGGAGTAACAGGCTCAGGCAAAAGTTCTCTTGTTCAGCTTATACCGCGTCTTTATGATGTACTTAAGGGCGAGGTACTCGTTGACGGTATAAACGTAAAGGATTACGGTATCAAAAATCTGCGTGAAGGCGTAAGTATGGTACTTCAAAAGAACGTGCTTTTCTCTGGAACAATTGAGGAGAATCTCCGTTGGGGCGATGAGAATGCGTCAATGGAGGAGATACGCAGTGCGGCAGAAGCTGCGCAAGCTGACGGCTTTGTAAGCTCTTTTATCAATGGGTATGAAATGGAGCTGGGTCAGGGCGGAGTAAATGTGTCCGGCGGACAGAAGCAGAGATTGTGTATAGCGCGTGCGCTGCTTAAAAAGCCGCGCATACTTATTCTTGATGACAGTACAAGCGCGGTAGACACTGCCACAGAGGCAAGAATACGCAGCGCGTTCAGAACAGCGCTCAAGGATACAACAAAAATAATCATAGCGCAGAGGATAAGCTCTGTAATAGACGCTGATAAGATTCTTGTTATGAACGATGGCAGGATCGTTGGCGAGGGAACTCACAGCGAGCTCATAAAATCGAACAAGGAATATCAGGAGATCTATTATTCGCAGGCGGATAAAGAAAAGGAGGTGTCGTGATATGCCTCCGATGAATCCGGGTCAGGGCGGAATGAATAGAGGAGGGCGCTTTGCCGAAAAGGTAAAGCCCAAGGATATGAAAAGGGCTATAAAAAGGCTGCTTTCATATGTAGGCGAGGATAAGGCAAAGGTATTTCTGGCTATAGCCTGCGTACTTATCAGTGCAGGAGCAAATCTTGCCGGAACATATATGCTGCGTCCTATAATAAATAATTTGGGAGAAGATGGAGACGCCGCGCAGAAAATACGCGGGCTGCTGATAGGACTGCTTGTCATGGCGCTTATATACGCAACAGGCGTAGCGGCAACGTTTATACAGTCGCGCACTATGATAAGGGTGTCGCAGAACACTTTAAAACGCATAAGAGATGATCTTTTTGCCAAGCTTCAAAGGCTTACAGTCAGGTATTACGATACTAACAGCGCCGGAGATATAATGAGTCGATTTACAAATGATGTGGATAATATCGGTCAGATGTTTGATTCTACAGTGTTGCAGATGTTCTCCGGCTCGCTGACATTGATAGGCTCTCTCACATTGATGTTCATAACAAATGTTCCGTTGGCGCTTGTAACTCTGGTGCTTACGCCGCTTATGGCAAAGGTCGGAGCAACCATAGCGCAGCATACACGTAAATATTTCCGATTACAGCAGGAAAATCTGGGAGCAGTAAACGGATATATTGAGGAAACTATAACGGGTCAGAAGGTAGTAAAGGTATTCAATCACGAGGAAAAGGTCAGCAGCGAGTTTGGTGTGCTCAACAAAAATCTCAGAGATGTTCAGGCAAGAGCAAACTTCTTAGGCGGCATAATGGGACCGTGCATGAATGCAATGTCGCAGGTCAGCTATACCATAACTGCTTTTATCGGCGCGATGCTTGTATTTTTTACAAGGCTCGGAACTATAGGTGTCGCGGGCTTTGCAGCTCTTGATGTAGGCGGTCTTACAGTGTTTGTTAATTATTCAAAGCAGTTTTCTCGGCCTATAAATGAGATAGCCAATCAGGTAAACGTCATAATGTCGGCGCTTGCCGGTGCTGAGCGCGTGTTCAGCGTGATGGATGAAGAACCTGAGGATATAAACGATACTAACAAGGTACGGCTTGAAAATATCAAGGGTGATGTCGTGCTTGATAATGTCACATTCGGATATGTCTCTGGAAAGACTATACTAAAGAACATCAGCATACATGCTAAGCCTGGTCAGAAAATAGCGCTTGTAGGCTCTACAGGAGCAGGAAAAACAACAATAACTAATCTTTTGACAAGATTTTATGATGTCGGCGAAGGAAAAATAACTATCGACGGCATAGATATAAGGGATATTGAGCGCAGCAGCCTCAGAGAAAATATCGCTATGGTACTGCAGGATACACATCTGTTTACAGGAACAGTTATGGAAAATATACGTTATGGCAGACTTGATGCGGACGACAACGAGGTGCGCAGCGCGGCGATCACATCGAGTGCGCATATGTTTATAAAAAATATGCCCGATGGCTATGATACCATGCTTACGGGTGATGGAGCAAACCTTTCACAGGGACAGCGGCAGTTGCTCAATATTGCAAGAGCAGCGCTTTCAAAGGCTCCCATACTTATACTTGACGAGGCTACCTCGTCAGTTGACACGCGCACGGAGCAGCATATCAACCGCGGTATGGATGCTCTTATGGAAAACAGAACAACATTTGTGATCGCGCACCGTCTTTCTACTATCAGGAACGCTGATGCGATAATGGTGCTTGAAAACGGTGAGATAATCGAACGCGGAACTCACGAGGAGCTGCTTGCAATGAAAGGCAGATACTTCGAGCTATATACAGGTATTAAGGAATTGGATTGATTTTGCAGTGCAGCGAGATTTTTTGATTCACTGCACTGTGTGCCGCTGGCACGGAAAGGAATGGGAAAAGTAAGATGAAGGTATACCAAATGATATACACTTCGGTGAAGCACAGTTTGTCTGAGCCCGATCTTGGTCTTATGAACCAGCCGGGACAGAGGGTATATTCGTGCTCACAAGGGCTGTCGCGCGAGAATATCGCGGAGCTTATGCGTTTTTCAAGCTACAGGCTGCCCAAAAACAATAATATTGAATATCCTAAGGAGCTTGGCGATCCCACAATACCGTCAATGTTCCCTAAAACATTCAGAACACTGCGTTTGGCTGATGGAAAGTTTGCGGCTATACAGTCGGTATATTCAGGCTATGATATTAACGGCGAAGAGGGCAATTTCTTTGCCCATGCCCTTGTCTTTGATGAGTATCCTGATGACTTCTTTCCGGAGCAGTATTTTGGCTCAGAGTTGTTCAGAACATATCTGACAAAAGAGGAGCAGGAAGCGGAGCTTATAAGATATATGCCGGTGCTTGAGGATCCTATCAAGCCGGAGGGACTTGAGCAGGAAATGGTGACATTCATCAAGCTGCATAAAAAGGAGCTTACATACCTCATTAATCATGCGGTAACTATGCTCACATCAGAAAATCTGAAAAATATTTGTATCTGCACAGATGATGAATATCTTACAGAACGTTATCTTATCGCATTAAAATGGCTGCTTCCGCGTGATATATCACGCAACACCGGTATTTCGACATATAATGTATATCTCCCGTCGGATAAGCAGGATAGGATAGTGTTCCATGGAACGATAGACGGTAAAAATAATATAACAAGAACCGCTATCGAGGGCAGAGACAATTGTATTTTCCTTGATTTCAACAGCATAGATTTTGCGGCAGTGGCGGTATCAAACCTGTTCAATCTATCTGTTGAGGAAATACGCAGGCAGTACGTGAAGTACAAGCTTTCGTCGGTAAGCGCGTACCTTGATTGGTTTGCTCTTACTCAGAATATTACATTCCAGGGCATGGGCGGAAAGCTGCTTAAGTTCAAAGCATCTGCCGGCGACGAGGCGTTCGCGGCAAGAGCAAAGGAGCTTTTCGCAAGCATTGATGATGAGTCCATGAAGGATGTTAAATTTGAAATTACAAAGGTCATGTACGATAATATTAGTCTTTTCCCGGATGAGACAGAAAAGCTTACCGAGCTCTATGTCACAGATTGTATAAACAAGCTTTGTGCCGGTGAAAACTATGATATCGAGGCGGTTTTCGGCTCTGCAGACGCATCTGAGCAGCAGACTGCAACTATTGTAAAGAACCTTTCAAAATACATGAATCTTATTTATAACAATCTTGATTCTATGGGCGAGAAGAATCAAAGGATAGTTATTAATTTTATATCTCACATCAAACATGCGGGGAATTTCTCGAGCTGGATGGAGATGTTCGGAGGGAAGAAAAAATTTATCTCAACATTTGTTGAGCTTGCCGCTCCGCTTGTAATAACCGGTTATGGTGCGAATATGTTCTCAGTTCCGCGCGATTGGACTCCCGAGGAGCTGTATGAGCTTATAGCATATATTGAATCCTCAACAGAGGATCGTCAGCTGTCGATGGGATGCGTAAAGTATATAACCGAGCATGATGATATAGACTGGGAAAAATACGGTATTACCATCGCACACAGGAAAAAGATGCCGCTTGAGGTGCAGCAGGATTCGGATAAGATAAGACGTCTGCTCACAAAGGTAGGTTATGAGCCATATCAGCGCAATACCTATGAGGCGATAAAGCGCGATGTTATGGCGGATATAGAGGATAACAGGTCTCCGCTGCTCATATCACGTCTGCTTGCTGCTGTTTATACATGGCAGGGGGCATACGGAAACCAAAGGGAATCACAGCAGCAGGCTGAAAAGATATATAAGCTTCTTTTGGAGCTTAAGGCAAAGGAGCCTCAGTGCTATAATTATATGATACCAAAGCTCGCGCTCGAGATCATAGAGTCTCAGGGACATTATCATGATGTTATGATAAATACAGAAACAATGCCTCCGAGCTTTTGGAACTGGTTCCTTATAGGATTTAAACGCAGCAAGCGTGACGATAAAAAGCTTATAGCATATACCAGGGTATATAGCGCAAGCAAGATGAAATTAAATAAGCTGCCTATAAAAAATGTTTTAAGGGCTGCGTTCCAGAATGAAATATGATTCAACGCTCTGGTGCTAAGAGTGTATCGATAAATACGGTTATTGCAAACTTTACGCGGAAAGGATAAATTAATTATGAAAGACTCTATCAAGAAAATAGCAACAGCGATATGCGCTGTATCAATATCTTCTATGCTTGTGGCAGGTGCAGTGCTTGCAGAAACTCCAAGACCTCAGCCGGATTCATCCTCAAGCACTACTACAACGGATAATATAACAACATCTGCCGGCGAGAACGGTGAAACAGGTGATGTTACGACCCAGGCGCCTGCTGTGAACAATGTTGTTACTAACAACACAGCAACGAACGCCGTAACACAGGCATCAAACGAAAATGTATCGAATAAAAAGTATTTGTCAAAGCTGGGCGGTTTTCTGTGGTTCCTGCTTTCTGTGATAGTTAACTTTATAATCAGCTGTTGGGTAGGTAACAGGTTCTATAAGCTGGCAAGAAGAAGCGCTCAGGGATCTGGCGAGATACGCGCACTCAGAAAAGATATTGAGGAAAAGTTCGCGTCAACGCTTAAGGACATTTCGGAACCGGCAACAGAGGTGATAAACCAGAATGAGAATTATTCAAGAACAGACGAGGGGCTGTCAATGCCGGAAAGAAAGCAGAAAATTGAGATAAACGATGAGGAGCGTGAGATATTCCGCAGATGGGATTCACAGCGTGCAGCAGGTACACGTTCCGCAAGAACAAGAGATGAGCGCGAGGAAGAGGATTACGAGGACGAGTATGATGATTATGAGGAGCGTTCAAGCAGACCTGCAAAGCGTTCATATCAGCCTACAAGACGTTCATCTGGTATAGAGTTTGAGGATGAGGACGAGGATTATGAGGATGAGGAATATGATGATTATGAGGAAAGATATTCATCAAGACAGCGTCCTGCAAGAATGAACGAGCGCAGAACCAAGTCTGCAAAAAAGAATTCAGGCAGCATAAACAAAGCAAAGGGAAAGGCAAAGGATTTTCTGAGCAATGTATTCCCGTTTGACGAATAATTGAATATAATGACAAGGAAGAATAAGCGGAGATGCCGTGTGAATTTTATGCGGCATTATCCGCTTTTTTTATGTGTGTCTGTCAATCACAATGCAGGTAAGCCATGCATAATATAGATTACAGTATTAATAATCGTCTGGAATGGGAGAGAGGTGAAGACAGATGCTTTTAACTATAGGTTCTGTGACTACCGCAATGCGGCTTGCGCGCCTGCTGGAGCTTGAAACCGGTCATCCGGCAGAGATAGTCCATACCCCTTCGGCAATAAATAAGGGGGGATGCTCGTATTCGGTAAGGTTCTCAGAACAGTATCTTGAGGCGGTAAGGTCTGTTGTGAAAAAATACAAGGTACCGGTAAGGAAATATTATTCGGAGGCATTTGCAGAGGGAAAGCGTGTTTACAATGCTTTATCTTGACAATGCCGCAACTACTTATCGAAAACCTGCTGCTGTATACAGAGCGGCGTTTAAAGCGGCGCTATCAGCCGGAAATGCAGGCAGGGGTGCAAACAAGCTCAGTTTTGAAAGCGTAAGGATGATCGTAAGAGCGCAGGAGGCAGCCGCTGAACTGTTTGGCATAAGAGATGAAAGTAATATAGTATTCACTCAAAATGCGACATACGCGCTGAATATGGCGATTTACGGCGCGCTTAGCAAGGATGATCACCTGGTAGTGACAGCTATGGATCACAACAGTGTCTTGCGTCCGGCGGTAATGCACGGGAACTATTCGGCAGCAGATGCTGATAATAAAGGATATGTCAGCCCTGCATCGGTAAGAAGACGCATAAAGAACGATACCAAACTTGTAGCGTGTACTCATGTATCAAATGTATGCGGAACAGTACAACCTGTCGGCGAGATAGCAAGAGCGGCTCATATGAACGGAGCGATGTTTTTGCTAGACTGCTCCCAGAGCGCGGGGGGCATGGAGGTAAAGCCTGATGAGATAGGAGCAGATATGATAGCATGTCCGGGGCATAAAGGCTTGATGGGACCGATGGGCACCGGAATACTGTATATTAAAGAGCCGGAGCGGATAAAAGCAGTATTTGCTGGGGGAACTGGCAGTGAGTCGGAGCTTCTGACACAGCCTCAAAGCATGCCCGATAAATTTCACTGCGGCACAATGAATATACCCGGCATTGCAGGGCTGTGCGAGGGGATAAGGTTTATTATAAAAGAGGGAGCAGAAAACATAGGAGCCTATGAAAAATATCTCTCAGACAGCTTCCGTTCAAGACTTATGAATATGAGCGGCATTACGGTATATGGCAGAGGGGACACGGGCATAACAGCGTTTAATATTGACGGTGTTCCAAGTGAGGAAACAGCGGAGCGCCTTGTCGGAATAATAGTCCGCGCCGGCTATCATTGCGCGCCGCTCGCGCATAAGGCGTTAGGCACATATAACGGCGGCTGCGTCCGCGTGTCGTTTGGATATTATAATAAGCCGGCAGATGTTAAAAAAGTAGCTGATGCGGTGTATAATGCTCTTAAGAGCTGACATGAAAGCCGGAGCGGATATAAACAAAATATATCAGTTCCGGTTTTGTATGGTCTTAAAGCTTAAAAAAGCTGTTGAAAAAAATTAAAAAAAATTGAAAAAAAGTCTTGACAAATCCAAGGTTTTATGCTAAAATAACTAAGTCAAGTGATGACAGAGCAAAAATGAATATGCGGGTGTAGTTCAATGGTAGAATCCCAGCCTTCCAAGCTGGTCGTGTGGGTTCGATTCCCATCACCCGCTCCATATTTTTTTGCCAAATTGAATATGCGACTGTAGCTCAGTTGGATAGAGCAATTGCCTTCTAAGCAATGGGCCAGGGGTTCGAATCCCTTCAGTCGCGCCAGCCCTTTCAAGGGCTTTTACAATTTATAAGTATATGGTGGATATAGTTCAGTTGGTTAGAGCGTCAGTTTGTGGCACTGAATGTCGTGGGTTCGAGTCCCACTATCCACCCCATTACTTTTTTTTTACGATCAGCAGGTTTTGAACATGCAGCTGAATTTATCCGGGGATATCGCCAAGTCGGTAAGGCAACGGATTTTGATTCCGTCATGCGTAGGTTCGAGTCCTGCTATCCCTGCCAGGGCCATTAGCTCAGTCGGCAGAGCACTTGACTTTTAATCAAGTTGTCCGGGGTTCGAATCTCCGATGGCTCACCAGAAAACGGCTTAACTGTGAGGTTAAGTCGTTTTTGTTTTGGGGCTCTTTGTCAATAGTTGAAAACGGAATGAAGCGGTAGTTATTCTGCCGTTTTTTCTTTTTTATGGAGGTAGTGTCAATGAGAGAAATATGGGACGCATATGATGTGATTGCTAACAATTTAGTTTGTGGCAGTTGCTGTATATTGTGTATAAAGTTTGGCTGGTATGCGAATTGAATTAGATATTTAGGTGTGTTATGATAAATAGAATAGAATGTGGTGAGGAGAAACTTAAGAAAGAACGCACAATAATGATATTTCCACGATTTGAAAATATAGATATAATAGATGAGATACGACGTAAATACGATCCATTATCAAACTTGGTACGCCCGCATATCACGCTTGTATTTCCTTTCAAGAGTGAAATTACAACGGAAGCGCTGTCAGATCAAATAAAAAAAGCTGTAAAGGGCATTTCTCCGTTTGAAATAGAATTAGGAGGGTTTTCGACACAGCAAGATAAATTTGGGAATTATCTATTTTTAAATGTGAAACAGGGAGAGGAATATTTAAAACAATTAAATTATAATTTATATGATGGAAAATCACTTTTTTCATATTGCCCGCATATGACTGTAGGAAAGTTTGATACGATTGATCAGCTTGAAAGTGCATATAATGATGTTAAAGGTTGTACAGACAGTTTTACCACTGTTGTTGATACTGTATCAGTCGAGGAGATCGGCGAGCATGGTGAATCTATAATTGAAATCGAAATAGATTTAGGTTCATAATTTGCAGTTTATTGAACTAATATTATATCAGAAATTGGAGTTAACATCTATGCGGCAGTTTCACTCTGCCAAAATGCTGCCAGTATTTTATCGTAGATCAACAATGTGAAATATAATTTTTAGCGATGAAAGGAACATCTAAAATGAGCGAACAAACAGACAAGAAGAATATTGTGGACTCAAAGCAATCAGAACAAACAATTCTATTTAGCGTTTCCGATTCGGAATACACTGTGTGCCGAATTGAGTTAGTCTCATTACAGGCTGCTTATGCGTGTCAGTGATGAAAAGGCAAGAAATTTTTATACCGAAGAAGCTGTAAAATCAGGATGGAGCGTCAGACAATTAGAACGTCAGATAAATACAAGGAGGCTAAAGAGATATGTCAAAAATTATAGCAATTGCAGGTGTTTCAGGCAGTGGAAAAACAACTATAGTAAATGCACTGATGAACAGACTTAATAATGCTGCTGCACTCTATTTTGATGATTATAATTTTGATGAACATATTGAATATGATTTGTGGATGAAAAATGGAGCTGATTACAATGAATGGGATTTAATGCCGTTAAAAAAAGATATAGACAAGCTTATGGGACAAACTGAATATATTTTACTTGACTATCCATTTGCATACAAAAACAAATTGATAGCCTCATATATTGATATTTCTGTTTATATAGACACACCTCTTGATGTAGCTTTGATTAGAAGGATTTTTCGTGATATCCCCGATGCCTCGGAGAACCAAATACGTAAGTATATTTCAAATTATATAAAATATGAACGGCCGTTATATAAGCTTATGATAGATAATATAATGCCTGATTCAAATATAGTAGTTGACGGGTTACAATCGGTACATGATATTATTAATGAAATCTGTCATATTTTAAAATAGTGGAGATATTCCAAACATATCAACATAAAGAATGATGAAACCTATAATCGAAATAGAAAAAATTCACGTTAACTGTGATTGTTGGGTTTTAGACACAATTTTACAGGAGCAGGGCAACTGTCATTTATATGAAAAGTTAGGATATGTTAGAATAGGAGAACCCCGAAAAATAAATGGTAATCTCACATTAGTAGATTATAAAAAACAAAGGTAATTAAAACTATGAAAGTATACATGTTTCGTGGTAAATCAGCAACAGGAAAGACGACATTAACCAATATATTAAGCCAAAAGCTTAACATCCCGATTTTACGTAAAGACGATATATTTGACACACTATCAAAATACGAAACCGACATTGCAATTTTGAACAGTGCAAGCTATGATATTCTTGCAAAACAAATTCAGACCTGCATTGACAATCGATCGGATATAATCGTTGATGTTGCTTTACAGCATACGCCATCGTTAAAAACATTTTTAAGCAAAATTGATTTTAGAAATAGTACAATTCACAGATTTTTCTGTGATTGTAGTGATGATAATGTATGGTTTAACAGATGGCGAGAACGTCTGGAAAATCCTTTACCAAATCAATATTTTAAGAGTATTGAAGAGATAGCAGCACATTACGGCTGTTGTGAAATTGAACCTATTGATAATGAAATTATTTTGGATAGTATATTTCCGGTTGGGAAATTGATTGATATAGTTATGGGGGAAATAAAATGATAAGGCACAAGCTGAAGATCGCCTTAATGAACGAATTAAGAAATATAGCGGGTACAAGCTGCTAATAATTGATGAATTAGGTTATCTGCCTATATCAAAAAATGACTCAAAATTATTTTTCCAGCTAATTGATCGAAGATATGAAAAATCAAGTACAATCATAACTACAAACATCAATTTTTCAGAATGATAAAAGTAAGGAAATGATTAAGGTGACGAAAATGGCAAAAATATTTTTAATCTGCGGAAAGATCTGTAGTGGGA
>CALXSS010000010.1 GCA_944391225.1 uncultured Clostridia bacterium | reverse complement strand
TCCGATAGTCATGGGTATAGCGTTAGTCACGTTCGCAGTGTGGATGGCGGCAGCGCGTGATTTTTCGATGGCTTTGAATATGGCGATATCAGTGCTTGTCATATCCTGTCCGTGCGCTCTTGGTCTGGCTACTCCCACAGCGATCATGGTTGGAACAGGCAGAGGCGCGAATATGGGCGTGCTTATAAAATCAGCTGAAGCTCTTGAAACACTTCATAATGTAGATACTGTTGTGTTTGATAAAACAGGAACTATTACTGAGGGCAGACCTTCTGTGACGGATATAATGCCTGAAGGAGTTGCTGAGGAGGAGCTGCTCTCTATAGCGGGGGCTGCAGAGGCTAAATCGGAGCATCCCTTGGCAGCGGCGGTTATGGAGCGGTGCGGAGGCATGCTCATACCTGAGGCAGAGGAGTTTGAACAGCTTGAGGGCAGAGGGCTGCGCTGCGTGGTGAACGGCAGTGAGATCCTTGCCGGAAATGCGCGGCTTATGAGAGATAATGGTATAGTACCGGACGAGAGGGAGCAGATTGCCGCTGAGGGAAAGACACAGCTGTATTTTGCGCGCGGCGGAAAATATATAGGATCTATCGCTGTGGCAGACAGGCTTAAAGAAAACAGCGCAGATACAATAAAAGAGTTGAAAAAAATGAGTATCCGTGCTATAATGATAACGGGAGATAACGAGAAAACAGCTAAAGCGGTTGCAAAAAACGCCGGTATAGACGAGGTCATAGCCGGGGTGCTTCCTGCGGATAAGGATATGCACATACGCCAGCTGCAGCAGGGCGGGAGCTGCGTTGCAATGGTTGGCGACGGCATCAATGATGCTCCCGCGCTTGTACGCGCAGATGTGGGAGTAGCCATTGGCGCGGGTACTGATGTTGCTATTGAGTCAGCGGATATAGTCCTGATGCACAATGATGTTATGGATGTTATACGTGCCGTAAAGCTCAGCCGCGCGGTTATCCGTAATATCAAACAGAATTTATTCTGGGCGTTTTTCTATAATATGGCGGGCATACCTATAGCGGCAGGAGTACTGTTCCCCGCGTTCGGTATAGCGTTAAGTCCTATGATAGGAGCATTCGCAATGAGCTGTTCCTCGGTGTTTGTAGTAACAAACGCTCTGCGGCTTAGGCTTTTTGATCCGGATAAAAAGAAAAAGCAAATACAGGAAGATCGAAAGGAGAGGATAAAAATGCAGAAGGTAATAAAAATAAACGGTATGATGTGTCCGCATTGCACAGGACGCGTAAGCGATGCTCTCAACGCTTTAGAGGGCGTTAAGGCTGAGGTGTCGCTCGATAACGGTGGTCAGGCAGTGGTCGAGATAAGCGGCAATGTGTCAGATGAGCTGCTCACAAATACTGTTACTGCGGCTGGCTATGAAGTGACGGGCATTGAGTAATGCGCGGCGGTGTGATGCGGAAGGGTTGATTGTAGGTTGAAACGGGAATTAAAAGAACATAAGATCGTAAGCTCATCGCTCAGGGGCGTGGCTGCAGCTGTGCTTGTATGCTCGTTTGCTGTGAATGCAAGCGCTGAGGTGCTCGGTACCATAACAGAGCAGTGGCAGACCGATATGGGCGGCGGCGCGGTATATAACCATGTGGAATACTATTCCGATTCGGTAGGCAGTCAGACTGAGAATTTTGTGGAATATACTCCTAATGCGGAAGCCGTTCCGGTAGTCGTGAATGGGGCAAGCGTCTACGGAAAGAGGACTATAACCTCGGCAGCAGACTATATGACGCAGAATAATCTAAGACCGCTTGTGGGTATAAACGGCGATTATTTTTCTACCAAGACAGGCATACCCATGGGCTATACTATAATAGACGGAGAGATCTATTCAAAGGAAAGCGGTATTCAGGATGCTGTCGGGTTCAGAGCTGATGGCACGGCGTTTATTGACAAGATGGGAATAGACGCATCATTAACATATAATGATAAGAAGATCAGCATACAGTATGTGAACAAGTGGCCGCAGGACGGTTTTTCATGGGTATACATGCTTACAGATGATTACGGCAGCACAACGAAAACAAACTTTAATGCTCTGTATGTTATCTGCTCAGCGGTATCAGGAGACCTGTCGCTTGATTCGGAGCTGACGCTCAATGTTGATGAGGTATTTATCTATGACGGCGAAATATCTATCCCTGAGGGAAAATACGTGTTTGTAATGGATCCTGAGGGCGACGCGGACTGTTACTCATTACTCGCTAATCTTGCCCCGGGAAATACTGTAACATTTCGTAATTCAGTATACGGGGCAGAGCGGTATGACTGGTCGGAGGCAGAGTATGCGATCTCGTCCATAGGCGGCAGGCTTATAAACAACTGGGCGCTTGGCAGCGGCTTTGAGGCGGGAGCATCTCCGCGTACAGCAGTGGGAGTTAAGGCTGACGGAACTCTTGTATTGTATACACTCGATGGCAGGCAGAGCGGCTACAGCTATGGCGCGCAGATATCAACGATAGCAAAGCGTATGCAGGAGCTTGGCTGTATAGACGCTATAAATCTTGATGGCGGAGGCTCTACAGCTATTGGCGCTGTGTTCCCCGGAACAAGCGAGTTCAGTGTTATGAATCAACCGTCTGACGGCTCGCTCAGAAGCTGCGCGAATTATCTGTTCCTGCGCGATATGCGCGAGCAGACGGGTATACCGTGGTATGTTGAGTGGCGTGATTACGATAACCGCAATTATGCTGCCGGAACGAGTTTGCAGCTTGAGGCTACCTCGGTGTACGACACGGGCAACTATAAGATGGATTCGCTCACAGGCGTGACATATACTGTTGAAAATACAGGCGATGCAAATTCCACAGTTGATGATACGGGGCTGATAACCTTCAGGGGAACAGGAATGACGTATGTCAATGTAGTTGGCGAAAGCTACAGCAAAACGTTTGATTTTGCTGTGTATGAGCAGCCGGATGAGATACGCGTGTATGACGAGAGCACCGGAAGCGAGGTAACAGAGCTTACAGTTGCCGAGGACGGTATGTTCAACGTAGATCTTGAGGCTGCGGCATATGTAAACGGTATCAGGCTTGAGTCATATCCAAGCTTGTTCCTGTGGGAGGCTGACGGAAACATCGGTACTGTCGATGAGGACGGCAGAGCGGCTATAATCGATCTTGACGGCGAGGGCGGCTCAATACGCGTATCTATGGGTGGGACCGAAAAGGTAATACCGGTAACTGTTGCGGAAAAGGAGCTGTTTGCGGATATGCTCGGGCATTGGGCTGATGATGTTGTGAACAACATGGCGGAGCTTGGAATAATAAACGGCTTTGACGAAAACGGAGTTATGGTATTCAAGCCAGATGCAAACATCACAAGGATACAGTATGCAGCGATAATGTGCAAGAGTCTTGGTATAGACGAAACACAGTATGCTGATGTGGAGCTGAATTTTACCGATGCCGATCAGATACAGGAATGGGCTGTCAATTATGTGAAAGCAATGGTGAGCCTGGGATATATCCAGGGCAGGACAGATGATAACGGCAAAACGTATTATTTTGATCCGGATGACAATATAACCAGAGCAGAGTCATTCACAATAATGGGCAGAACTCTCAGCGAGGATGAAAACACGGTCCTCAATTATGCCGATTCCTCAGACATACCTACGTGGGCTCAGTCGTCTGTAGGCAAGCTTACGGCGCTCGGGCTTATAAACGGCTATGAGGATAATACAATAAAGCCTAACGCTCTTTCTAAGCGCGCAGAGGCTGCGTCGCTTGTAAGCAAGATGATCGACTATAATAATCAAATAGGCGGATAACGGTGATGCTTTATGGGGTGTTGCTTTTTGGCAGCGCCCCTTTTTAAATACAGCGGAGTATTTCTCTGCGGAATAAGGGGTGATGATATATGCGTTCGGTTTTGATTGGACTGCTTATACCGTTTGTCGGAACAACGCTTGGCGCGGCAATGGTGTTTTTTCTTAAAAGGGAGATGAATGCGAGACTTGAAAAATCCTTGCTTGGTTTTGCGGCAGGAGTCATGGTGGCGGCGTCTGTATGGTCGCTGATAATCCCGGGAATAGAAATGGCAGAGGAGGGCGGAACGCCGGGATGGCTGCCGGCAGCCGGAGGATTCCTCGCGGGTATTTTATTTCTGCTTCTGCTCGATACATTTGTGCCGCATCTTCATCTTGACAGCGACAAGCCTGAGGGTATAAAGTCAGGATTGGGGAAGTCGGCAATGTTGTTTTTTGCGGTCACTCTGCATAACATACCAGAAGGTATGGCGGTGGGAGTTGTTTTTGCAGGGCTTATCTCTGATAATATAGCAATAAGCCTTTCGGGAGCGTTTGCTCTGTCAGTAGGCATAGCGATCCAGAACTTTCCTGAGGGAGCGATAATATCAATGCCTATGCGCAGCAGCGGACTTTCAAGAGTGAAAGCGTTTTTGTATGGAGCCGCATCGGGAGCGGTGGAGCCTGTGGCGGCGATAATAACAATACTGCTTTCTCAGTTCCTTGTGCCGATCATGCCGTTCCTTATGGCATTTGCCGCCGGAGCTATGTTCTATGTGGTAGTGGAGGAGCTTATCCCGGAATCGCAGATGGGCGCGCATTCAAACATAGGTACTATAGGCGCGGCGATAGGCTTTGCTCTGATGATGACGCTTGATACTGCGCTGGGATAAACCGCGCAGCTATGCGGTTTTTTTGTCGGTATACGAAAAAAAATAAAAAAAATCAAAAAAAATTGAAAAAAAGTATTGACAAAACATCAAACATCTGCTATAATAGGTTCTGTTGTTGAGGCAATACGGAAACAAAAGCCAAGATAACAGTTCTATGCGAGGGTGGCGGAATAGGCAGACGCGCACGTTTGAGGGGCGTGTGGTTAACCCGTGCCGGTTCAAGTCCGGTCCCTCGCACCATTTTTTATACGCCTTAGGGCGTATTTTTTTTGCTTTGCGGGAATGACGCAGCTTCATACGCCTTAGGGCGTATTTTTTTGATAGATCACTTTTTTGCAATTGATACGGATATTGTCATCTCGATATATTTATTTGTTTTGCAGTCTGACAAGCTGTATATACCATGCGTTTTGAAAATTAGGAGAGATCTGAGCGGCAGAGTCAAGCATCGTCTTTGAATATAAGCCTGAAGAAAATATAATAACTGTTATATTGCGGCGTATTGTCAGCATAACAAAATCATTATGCTTTTGCGGCATTGTTTTATATTCAATAAAAGTATTTGAATTTTTGTTAAAATTATTATAGAATAATAGCAGATAAAAAATTTACGATTAGCAGGATCTTGCAGGAGAAATAAAATGGAATTACGTGTATTGAAATATTTTTTGATGGTAGCGCGCGAAGAGAACATCACAAGGGCTGCTGACAGACTTCATATAACCCAGCCGACTCTTTCAAGACAGCTGATGCAGCTTGAGGAAGAACTTGGCGTGGAGTTGTTCAAACGAGGAAAACACAGTATATCGCTTACAGAGGAGGGGATATTGCTCAAGCAGCGCGCTTTGGAAATGACAGCGCTGGAGGAAAAAATATTCAGTGACTTTTCTGACCGTGACGGAGTGCTCTCGGGCATTGTTTCAGTGGGAAGTGGAGAACTAAAGAGCATGGGAGCGCTGGCTGAACAGATGGCTCTGTTTGGAAAGAAACACCCTTCAGTGGAATTCAAAGTCCGCAGCGGTGTAGCTGATGACATAAAGCTTAAAATAGAAAGCGGAGCTGTAGACATCGGTCTGCTCACTGAACCGGTGGATATTAGCAAATATGGCTTTATTCGTATGCGGAGAAAAGAGCGGTGGGGTGTTATGATAGACAGGTCGCATCCTTTGGCAGAAAGAGATAGTGTAACGCCGGAGGAGCTTCTGGGGATACCACTGATCCTGGCTCAGCGCGACAGCGTTAGAAATGAGATTGCCAACTGGTTTGGAGAAGCGTTTGAGGATCTGAAGATAGCAGCTACCTGCGATCTTTTGTATAATACAGTTTCATTGGTAAAGAATGGAGTTGGGGCAGCTGTATGTATAGAGAGCGATACGCTTGATGACGGACTTGCATTCTTGCCATTGAGACCGTCTCTTGAAACAGGCTCGGTGATCGTGTGGAAAAAAAACAGAGCTCAGTCACCGGCTGTACGCGAATTTATAGCGCAGCTTAAAAATGCCTTTTAAACATTATATGAAATGTAGGATAGGTATTGGACTCAAAGAAGAACACATGTTAAAATGATTTTAGAAGATCAGGAAAGGCGGGATAGTATGACTATTGAAGAGGCAAGCAGAAGATACTGCATTCCGATAAAGATACTTAAAGAATATGAGAGCATGGAGCTGTGCTCGACTGTTAAACGTGTTATGGGTGCGTGGCAGTATGATGATCAGGATATAGAGAGACTGAGCATGATAATGACACTGCATGAAATTGGATTCAGCAGAGATGATATTGATGAGTATATGAGGCTTCTTATTTCCGGAGAGAACAGCGATGAATGTATTATAATGCTGAGCAGGAAAAGAAAGCGCGCGCTCGATAAAATACATCTGCTCGAAAAGCAGATAGATAATATCGATTATCTGAGAAACGAGATCAAGAATCAGAAAGGAAGCGAGGGATAGACTATGGAATACACAGAGCTGGGAAATACAGGGATAAAGGTGTCAAAACTGTGCCTGGGGTGTATGAGCTTTGGAAAAGTGGGATCTATGCATGACTGGACACTTGATGAGTCAGAAAGCGAGGAGATAATAAAGCATGCGATAGAATGCGGTATCAACTTTTTTGATACTGCAAACGGATATTCAGCAGGCACAAGCGAGGAATACCTTGGCAGAGCGATAAAGAAAAACATAGCCAGGGATAAGGCAGTAATAGCGACAAAAGTGTATTTTAATGAAGGACGTCTTTCAAAAAGAGCCATACAGAGGGAGATAGACGGCTCTTTTGTTCCTCATCCTGTAGTTGGCGCGATCGACAGCAACCCGCCGCAGGGCGTTATGCTGCTCGACAATAAAAAGTAAATCCAATGGTTCAGCCGGAGGAGAGATATCATTTAATATCTTTTTTTCAAGTACTGTTTTTATTCTAAATATTTCATACGGGGAGGCGAAGAGATGAAGAAGATTATATCTATACTATTGACCGCAGGGGTAATGATCTCGTCTTTTACAGCTACGGGCTGTGCTGAAAATATGGTCACAGACGGAGAAAAGGTCATCGTGCTTACTGTAGGTGATCCTATGATGCGAGTTAACGGAGAAAGCAAAGAAATAGATCCGGGAGAGGGCACAGCGCCGGTCATATCAAATGAAAGGACGATGCTTCCGGTACGGGCAATAGTTGAGGAGCTGGGAGGAAAGGCGGAGTGGAACGGCGAGCTGTGCCGAGTTACCTTAAACCATGGCGATAACGAGATGATCCTTGAGATAGGCAGCACAGAGGCTTATTTCAACGGAGAAAAACAGACGATTGATACAGCGCCGGAAATAATAAACGACAGAACAATGCTTCCTATAAGATTTATAGCTGAAAGTTTTGGTTTCAAGGTAGAATGGGAACAGGACAGCCAGACGGTGACTGTTTCCGGAGCTGCAGCAACGGACAAGACTGGTACAGAGGAAACGGTATCTGACAGTGAGCAGGAGGAAAGCAGGATGCTTGTAGCATATTTTTCAGCTACAGGAAATACCGAAACGCTGGCAGAGAGCATAGCGGAGATCACAGGGGCGGATATATACGAGATAGTGCCGGCAGAACCGTATACAGCGGAGGATCTGGATTATAGCAATGACAGCTGCCGCGCAAATACAGAAATGAATGATGAAAGCGCGCGTCCGGAAATATCGGGAAAGATAGAAGATATAGACGAATATGATACTATAATACTTGGCTATCCGATCTGGTGGGGAACGATGCCGAGGATAATAAACACGTTCCTTGATACATATGACCTTAGCGGCAAAACGATAATGCCGTTTTGCACAAGCGGAGGCAGCGGCGTTACAGGATCAGTCTCAGATATTAAAGCATACTGCAGTGATGCAAATGTGACCGAAGGTCTTAGCGGCTCCGCCTCGACTGATGAGGAGCAGATACAGGAATGGATACAGAGTCAGGAATGAAGCGGTTTTGATAAAAAATTAATAATATTTCCGCAACTGCGCAAAATACAGACATGCAGAGATCATTTGCATTGCTGTCATTAAAATAAAAGGGGAGAGATATTATGCGCGTTGATGGAGAATTTGCAATGTGCAGCGCTGCGGCTTGGAGCACATTGGATAACAAGCATTTGTTTGCAAGGAACTTTGACCATACAGGCATAGCCGAGGGGAGCGGTGTTATGTATATACCGCGCTGTACAGAGTATATATCGGCTGTGGGCGAAAAAAAGCGATCATCAAGGTATTCAGCCGTTGGTATGGGGATATGCTCTCAGAACGGGATCTATGCAGTATATGACGGCGTGAATGAGCGCGGACTAATGGGAGCGCAGCTGTATTACAGAGGGTTTGCGTATTATCCTCAGGAGTGCGGAGGGGAAAATATTGTTCAGCCGCCTCTTTTAGTATACCATCTGCTTGCCGGCTGCTCATCTGTTGATGAGGCGGAGGAGACGCTCAGGCATGAAACAGAGCTGAGCGGCAAGCCGCTATTCGGAGCGTCAGCCCCGCTGCACTGGATGTTCACCGACAGCAGCGGCAAAACACTGATAGCCGAGCCTGACAAGGACGGCTTAAGAGTGTATACCGATACTGCTGGTGTAATGACTAACAGTCCGCCGTATCCATGGCACAGACTTAATCTGCTTAATTATACAGGGTTGGACAACAAGGACAGCGAGGATACTGTGTTTGGCAGAGAAAGGACGGAGAGATGCTTTTCGGGCAGCGGCTTTTCCGGGCTGCCAGGCGACTGGAGCTCACCGTCAAGATTTGTAAGGCTTGCCGCTATGCTGCGATACGCAGTAAAGGGTAGAGATGAAAAGCAGGGTGTGGCATTTTTTCTTAGATTGATGAACAGCGTGGCGTTTCCGTTAGGAGTTGTGCGTGTTAGCGACAGCGAATGTATGACAGAGGGCGCGCCGCCGTTCGACTATACTGTATACACGTCGGTGATGTGCGCCGAATCGCTGAAATACTATTGGAATACCTATGAAGATCAGAGCCTGCGCTGTGTTGACATGAAAAAGCTTAAAACAGAGAAAGAGGTGCGGATATATCCGATTGCAGAGCAGCTATGAAAAAAATTGCTTTTGGTCTTGTAAAAATGTGAGTGTTGTGGTATAATATCTTTAATATTGAATCTGACTGTAAGGAAATATCCGACCGGAAAGATCATGCTTTGGTATACTGCACCTTACTGTTTACGCCGGGAATATTGCCCAGCTTACCGGAAAGGGCGCTGATTTTTGTCTGCGGAGCGTCGAGTATAACGCTGATAATAGATATACCCTTCTGACGATAGGGTATACCCATTCTGCCGATTATGTATTCGGCGTATTCATGGATGATCTCGTTTATTTTATCGGTGACATTCATGTCTTCAACTATTATTCCAACTAAGGCTACTCTTGTTTCCATCGTATACTTCCTTTCGTGCAGAGGTTATCAGGCGGAGAATATCTGCCATTGTATTTATTATATGACAAATTTACCGCATTGTCAATCGTTAATGCGGCTAAGGGCTTTACAAATCAGAGAAGGGAAGATATGAAATGTATGATGTAAGATCAATGCGCGCTGATGATTTCATCGATGACAGCGAAATACGCGATACTCTTGCATATGCGCAGGAGAACAAGGGGAACAGGGAGCTTATAAAAAGCATAATAGAAAAGGCGGGAGAGTGCAAGGGTCTGAGCCACAGGGAGGCGTCGCTTTTGCTCGCATGCGAGGATGAGGAGCTAAACGGCGAGATATACTCTCTTGCGAAGAAGATAAAGCAGAGGATATACGGCAACAGAATAGTGTTTTTCGCGCCGCTCTATCTTTCAAACTACTGTATAAACTCATGTGTATACTGTCCTTACCATGTAAAGAACAAACATATCTGCCGAAAGAAGCTGACACAGGATGAGGTGCGTGAGGAAACGATAGCATTGCAGGATATGGGTCACAAGCGTCTCGCGCTTGAGTCGGGCGAGGATCCTGTAAATAATCCGCTGGAGTATATACTTGAGTGCATAAAAACTATTTATTCAATAAAGCATAAAAACGGCGAGATACGCCGTGTGAATGTAAATATTGCGGCAACGACTGTGGAGAATTATAAAAGGCTTAAGGATGCGGGCATAGGAACATATATATTGTTCCAGGAAACATATAACCGCAAGAATTACGAGGAGCTGCACCCGGCAGGACCTAAGCATGATTATGCTTATCATACAGAGGCTATGGATAGAGCTATGCAGGGCGGAATAGATGATGTAGGGCTGGGAGTTCTGTTCGGGCTTGATACATATGCCTATGAGCTTTGCGGACTGCTTATGCACGCGGAGCATCTTGAGGCGGTGTTCGGCGTAGGACCGCATACTATCAGCGTGCCGCGTATCTGCCCGGCAGATGATATAGATGTAAATGAATTTTCAAATGCTGTTCCTGACGAGGTATGGCAGAAAATAGTTGCTATAATCAGGATAGCGGTTCCGTATACGGGTATGATAGTGTCAACAAGAGAGAGCGAAAAGAACAGAAAGGCTGCGCTTGAGCTGGGTATTTCGCAGATCTCGGGAGGATCGTCGACATCTGTTGGCGGATATGCTCATCAGGAGGCGCCCGAGGATAATACAGCTCAGTTTGACAGGAGCGATACAAGAACACTTGATGAGGTCTCAGACTGGCTTATAAGAATGGGTTATATACCGTCGTTCTGCACTGCCTGCTACAGAGAGGGACGTACCGGAGACAGATTTATGCCGCTTGCCAAATCAGGCGCGATACAAAACTGCTGTCAGCCAAACGCGCTTATGACGCTTAAGGAATATCTGATGGATTACGCGTCTCCGGAAACGCGGGAGCACGGTGAAAAGCTTATTGAAAAAGAGCTTGAAAACATTCCTAATGAAAAAGTGAAAAGAATAACTATAGAGAACCTGCATAAGATAGAGCAGGGAGAAAGAGATTTCAGGTTTTAATAATAAAATGGACGGCGCGCGCCGTCCATTTTGCTGTTAATCATAATCAACGTCCCAGGAAATTATGGTTCCGTCAGCTGCGAGGATGTCAGCTGAGTATTCGGTTCTGCCGTTATAAAACTCAACCTCGTATACAAGGTTACCGTCCTCTGTGTCCTTTTTTATCTTGAGTCTTGTTACAGCGTTTTCAGCAAGACCGGCTTTTTCGAGAGCGATACGCTTAGCTTCTTCTCTGCCAATATCTCCATTTTGCTTGCCGGGAGCATTTACGCTATTAGCTGAATTGTATGTTTCGGTTTCCCAGGAAAGAATTTTTCCTGTAGCGGCATCGATATCTACAGAATACTTTGTTTTATTGCAGCTAAATTCAAGATCATACTCATAAATTCCGTTGTTGTATTCAAGCTTGCATTCTATGAAATCAACGCCAGCCTCTGTCAATCCGGCATTATCAAGAGCTATCTTTTTAGCCTCATCAAGCTGAATAATGTCGTTTCCTGCCTCAAGTCCCTGCTGACCGGAAGGGATTATAACATCGGCATCTGTCACTGTGGTAGAACCTCCCTTTAGCTCTATCTTCTTTTCATCCTCATACCAGTAAACTGTTTTGCCCATCAGCTCGCCGATAGCGCGAACCGGCAGATATGTTGTGCCGTCATAAAGTACCGGATATACAACATTGCCGTCAGCATCTTTGAAAGTCTGTTCAACGCCGTCTATCACAACGGTAAAATCCGGTCTCAGCTCGCACTGGATCGTTTTTACAAGACTTGATGTGGTAGCGCCGAGAACTGCCGATGCTGCGCATACTGCAACAGCGGTAAGGATCAATGCTCTTTTTTTCATAACTATCATCTCCTGTCTGCTAAAAGTTCCGTACTAATACTTAAAACTGTTCTGATTTTATATGAAAAGCTCCATATGATCATTCTTAATATCATATAAACTTAGTATGTTTATCTGATTACATAATAACATATAAAGGTCGATTTGTCAATAAATTTTTTGTTAATAACAGACAAAACACCACCTGTGTATAAAACATCAGGTGGTGTAATATTTCAGCTTATACTGAAAAGAACATGAATTTCAGCATAAACAGCAGCAGAAGATGAAGCGGGTAGAATACATACAGTCCAAACCGTGTGCCCCTGCCTCGTTTTCCGTTATACATTGAAAGCAGCGGTATTGCAAGCAAAGCTCCAAGCTGCGTAAAGGCTGAATATACCTCTGTAAGAACTATCTCGCCTGTTTGTGCGAAATCAAGCGTCATGCTGAAATGGTTCATTATAAACCGTATAAAGAATAATATTATGAGCGAGTATATTTGGTGCTTGGTTTTCCCGTGGAAAATTCCGAATGCAACAATAAGCAGTACCGCGAACGCACCCCAGTCGCTGCAACGAGTGATGTATAGGGCGCATATAATTGCTATTGCCTTTAATATGGGCTTTGCCTGAGATTTGAGGATCGCAAGCAGGCAAAGACCTGTAAACAGAGTAAAAATAACGTTTCTATGCGAATAGTTACCGGCTATAAAACCGTAAATGCTGCTGCTTAAGCCAACAGAGTAAAGATAGAACGGTATTTGCGATATTGCGGCAAATATACCGAGCCGTATAAGATATTTTTCAACACTGTGAGTTTTATAGTATCCCTCCGCTACAAAATAGCACATTATAATTATAGTTATTCTGCCAATAAAATGACAGAGATAGAATATAAAATAGGTCGGCGCAAGAAATGCCGCATGGTCTATCAACATTGCCGCAGCTGCTATCAGCTGCAGATTTGTCTTGTCTAATAATTTTGTTTTCATTGATTGGTCTCCGTATAGTATTTGTCTATGCCATCGGCGATTGCTTTGCCGATCTGCTCGTATTCTGATTGCAGTATGCTGAGGTCGCTGGAGTTGTCAAAGAAGCCTATCTCAAGATAACCGCAGGTGACGGGACTTTTGCAGAATGCAATAAGCTCCGGTTCAAAGCTGATAACTCCGTTTCCACTCATTTTGAGCGAGGTGCTGCTTATTATGCTGTCATTAATGTACTTTCCAAGCGTATTGCTGTCCTCTGCATAGGTATCTTTTATACCGCGCTGATCATAGGGCGCTTCAAGCGATATGTATGCCGAGCCGCTGCCTCCTCCGGCGTTGGAATGAATACACACAAACATTGCAGCATCGGCAGTGAGCGAGGTGTCGTTGTTGGGGTAGCAGTATGATATGCGCTTTGTGATCGACGGATTTTCATCATTGGTCGTCCTGGTCATGCGCACCTCATAGCCCTTTTCCTCGAGAGCAGATTTTGCAGCAAGAGCATTTTTCAGATTAATGTCAGGCTCTGTGCTTCTGTCGCTGTTGCCTATTGGATACCAACATGCGCCATTGGGAGTTACCCTGCCGTTGCAGCCTGTTCCCTCACAGTCAACTGTGGATGAGCCTATTTTATAATGACGCCATTCACCCCAGGCGCCTGACGAATTCTGTACCCAGCCGGACGCTGCTTTTTCCTCCGCGCTCATAAGAGAGGAGGATTTGCCGTGACCCGGGTCAAGCACTATGATAGGTTTTGAAGAAGATGTCTCTATCGTCATTTCGGGCGTGTCTGACGGAGCAGCGTTTTGTGCAGCCGCGCTGCTGATCTCTGCCGCGCTTACCTCTTTTGCGGCAGCGATCTCGTCAGCAGTTCCAAAGAAGAAGTACAAGGTGTTCGTATCAGGCGAATCTGTGGCTTCCCCGAGCGCTGAGAGCGCGTCGGAGGAGATCAGAAGCTGATCGCCGAGGTTGAAGCAGTCATACTGCATAGCTCCGGCTGTAAGCTTTTTTAAAGACGTAGAGGCAGCCGTTTTTGTATCGGTCTGAACAAACTGCTCCGAGGTCAGCTCATACGTAGAGCCCGGATGTGAAAGGACAATATCGTTCTCGTTTTCACTGCATTCAAAGCCGAACAGAGCTAAGTCGCCGTTAGTAAAATATAATCCCTCAGTTCCGGATATATTATATGCCGGTATGGCAGTGTTGTTTATTTTTGCGGTTTTGGTAGAGAGAGATACCGTTCCCACTATGCCGGATACATGCTGCTGCTCAGAGCCATGCTTTTTTATAATTGAGCCTGCTATATAGACAAGCTCAAGAGCCACTATAACAGAAAGGACGGCTATTCCGATCATTTTAATATTTCGTTTACTCATCTGCATTCTCCTTTGGCGCGGGACTGTTGAATATATCAAGTATCCTGCTGTAGACCTCTGCTGAATGATTTTTGAAATAGTCGGCTATTTCCTCCGCCTGCTCACGCGCTCCCGCATAAAGAGTGAGCGACATAACAAGAGTTTTATCATCATTGAACAGAGTGCATTCAGCGTTGTATTCGTTTCTGTTTATTGGATCTACAGACGCGCGTATCGCTTCTTTACGTCGTTTTTCAAGGTATAGTTCCTTTATAGAGCTGTCTATAGGTTCGCGCACTATAAGAGGAATGTGCTTGTAAAAGAAATCAATTACATATTTTCCTTTTTGTGTAATGCTGTATAAAGTAAGTATGCTGCTTATTTTTTCAGATTCAACATGACCTGTCTGCACAAGATTATCAAGTCCGAGCTGAAGATCCGTAAAGCTTATCTCACAGTTTCCCTGTACTATGTTCAGAAGATCCTGATAGGGGAGAGGCTCGTCGGCATGATTCAGAGCATACATTATTATGAATTGTATCATCAGTTCGTCCTCGATCTCCCTGCTGTAAAGTAAATTGTTCAAGATATCACCACCGTGCATAGTATTCCCGCGGCTTAATGGTCATATCAGCCACGGCGTATGCGTTTATTATATCATATTTTTTTCAAAAAAGATATATCTTTTTTGAAAAAAATCGGGGTTTACCAAAAAAAACAATTGTTATATGCCGGAGTTGAATAAAAATTAAACGGGGCAGCGAAACTCAATGAGTTTCACAGCCCCGTATGGGATCCTGGGAATACAGATCTGTTAATGTGGTCACAGCGTCAGTCGAGTATCTCGTGTATCGATTGAACACATTTTTTGATTGCGTGATCTATATCATTCTTTTCAATGATCAGCGGAGGATTAAAGTAGAGCACGTTCCCAAGCGGGCGCAGTATAAGTCCATGCTCAAGAGCTTTTTTGTATATGCTATAGCCTACTCTCAGTTTTGTATCGAATCCTTTTTTTGTGATAGTATCCTCGCACAGCTCAATGGCGTTTATTAGACCTATATGGCGTATCTCACCAACATTTTTATGCGTTCCGAGCGCGTCCTGCAATGCTCCGTGCAGATATACGGCGGTTTTATCTGCCTTTTCTATTATCTTATCTTCATTTAAAATGTCAAGAACTGCAAGCGCGGCGCTGCAGCCGAGGGGATTCCCGCTGTAGGTGTGAGAGTGCATGAATGCTTTGCCTTCGTTGTAGTCCGAATAGAAAGCGTTATATATTTTATCTGTGGTTATGGTTATTGCCATTGGCATATATCCTCCGGTAAGTCCCTTGGATATGCACATTATATCGGGGCTCACACCGGCGTGATCGAATGCGAACATCTTTCCTGTTCGTCCAAAACCTGTGGCTATTTCATCGGCGATAAGTATTACACCGTATTCATCACAGAGCGCGCGCAGCTTTTTAAGATAGAGCGGGGGATATATCCTCATTCCGGCGCTGCCCTGGAGCAGCGGCTCTATTATCATGCCTGCTGTTTCTTTTCCGTGCTTTTCAAAAGCCTCCTCAGCTTTTTTAAAGCATTCGCATTCACAGTCATCACGGCATTTACCGTAAGGGCAGCGGAAGCAGTCGGGCGCATCTATTCTTATAGTGTCCATAAGCATTGGCTTATATATTTTAGCGTAAAGATCAAGCGTGCCTACTGAGAGCGCGCCTATTGTTTCGCCGTGATAGCCGTCCGAAAGGCACATGAATTTTGTTTTTTCAGTATTGCCCGTCTGGTAGCAGTATTGAAAAGCCATTTTTAATGAGCATTCAACAGCGGCAGAGCCGTTGTCTGAAAAATTGAACTTTGTCAGTCCCGCAGGCACTACATCGGCAAGTCTCTGACAAAGCTTTATTGCCGGAGTGTGAGAAAAGTTAGCAAAGATAACATGCTCAAGCGTGTTCAGCTGGTCTGTTATGGCTTTATTGATTTTCAGGTTGCAGTGACCTAAAAGGTTGCACCACCATGAGCTGACAATGTCTATATAGTCTTTGCCGTCAATATCGGTAAGATGCACGCCCTGTCCGCTTTTGATGATTATAGGAGGCAGCTCTTCATAATCCTTCATCTGGGAGCACGGGTGCCATATGTATTTCAGATCCTCTTTCTGCCAGTCCATCAGCTTATCACCTCCGGATACTCGTATGCTGAGGCGAGCAGGGCGGCGTCGGCATCGATATCGTTCGCGCCGGGCTCTATTTTTGCGATTATTTTTATGCCTGTCAGCTCCTCAGCCATCTTGGCGTTGTTTTCATCAAGCAGGCTGCCTGGGTGGAAGTTATTCAGAATAATTCCGTTTATCTTCATTCCGCGTGCGCGCATATATTCAACTGTGAGCACAATAGAGTTCAGAGTTCCCAAGCCCGCGTCGGCAACGATTATTGACGGCAGTCCGAGGGTTTTTACAATATCCTCAAGCATGATTTTTTTGTCATAACGGATCGGGCAGACTATACCGCCGCTGCCCTCGACGGTTATATAGCTGTATTCTGATGCAGCCCTTTTAAAATCCTCTGTCACAATATCCATTTCAACAGGATTTCCCTCAAGCAGCGCTGCAAGATGCGGAGAGTATGCGTTTTTATATATGTATGAAACGCATTCGGCGGGATCCTTATCTATGCCTGCGATCCTGCAGACAAGCTCGGCATCTCCCGGGATAAGCTTTCCGTCTTTTTCCTCAGCTCCGCTCAGAGCCGCCTTGTAGTAGCCTGTATTATAGCCTGCCTTGCGCAGTTTTTTGACAACGAGGGCTGTGACATAGGTCTTTCCAACGTCTGTTCCCGTTCCTGTGATAAAAACTCCTTTAGTCATTCATCAACACCGCCTTATAATCAAGTTTATCAAGTAATTTCATATCGTCCTTTACAGTAATGCCGGAGGTCGTGAGCATATTCATAGTTATAGCGGCGTTTGCTCCGGAGCGGAAGCACGCCTCGCCGCCATCGCCCATCAGCATTCTTCCGCCTGCGAGCCTGATGGAGGCTGTAGGGTTTATAAATCTGAACAGCGCGCATATCCTCTGCATTTCTTCTTTTGTCATAACAGGTCTGCCGCCCATTGGTGTGCCCGGGATCGGATTAAGCATGTTGAGCGGTATGGAGCGAATATCAAGCTCACGCAGCTCAAACGCGAGGTCTATCCTGTCTTCCATAGTTTCGCCAAGCCCCATTATACCGCCGCTGCATACTCTCAGTCCGGCGCGTTTCGCGGCGCGTATAGCTTTCAGCTTGTCGTCATATGTATGGGTCGTGCAGACCTTTGGAAAGAATCTGCGCGAGGTCTCAAGATTGTTGTGAACTCGTGAGAGCCCGGCATCCTTAAGTCTGCAAAACTGTTCCTCATTAAGCAGTCCGAACGAGCCGCAGACTGAGATGTTACTGACGCCGCGTATTGCTTTTATGATTTCACATACCTTTTTGACCTCATTCTCAGGCAGCGCTCTGCCAGAGGTAACGAGTGAAAACCTGAGAATGCCGGCGCGTTCGTTTTCAATCGCTTTTTCTGCCGCCTCATCGGGTGATATGAGTGGATATTCATCTATATCAACGCAGTAATGCGCGGACTGAGCGCAGTAGCGGCAGTTTTCAGAGCATTTTCCGCATTTGGCGTTGACAATGGAACAGAGGTCAAAGCCGTTTCCGCAAAAATGCGAGCGAATAGAATCTGCCGCGCCGCATAGCTCGTCAAGCGGAGAACAGGCAAGTTTCACCGCATCGTGTACAGTGATGCTGCCGCCGCTCAGTATCATTTCTTTTTGATCTTCAATAAAGCTCACATATATTCCTCCTTAGTTGTCATAGCTGTTTCTGTTGATAACCGGCAGAAGACGTTTTGCAAGTAAAGCGGCAATGACACTCAGAAGAATATCTCCAGGTATGACGAGCAGGAAGCAGTAATAGAACAGGTTCATCATGCTTATTGGCGTTCCGCCTGAAATATAGTTGCTGAGCAGATAATAATAGCTCATACCGAACAGATAGATCACTGCAAGACCGGCAAGACAAGCGCCGAACAGCTTTAAAAATGTAAGCTTTTTTATCCTTTCGGTTATGAATCCGGTGAGAAAAGCGCCGACGCAGAAACCTATGATGTATCCGAATGTGGGAACCATAACATATCCAAAGCCGCCGCCCTGCGTGAATACAGGCACGCCTATAAGACCGATAATAATATAGATAAGTATGCTGAATGCGCCGCGCTTACTGCCCAAAAGCAGACCTGCCATAGTTGTGAACAGTGTCTGGAGCGTGAACGGACATACCGGAACAGGTATCTTTAAAAAAGCGCCTACAGCTGTCAAAGCCGCAAACATTGCGCAAAGGCACATATCTCTCGTTGTTATTTTCATACACATATCCTCCAAAAACAAAATATCCAGGTGATTGTAAACCTATGTGAACGTTTACATTATACCACAGCGAAACGGAATTGTCAACCTTGAATATGGTTTACTATAGCTTTGAACAGCATGTCATTTTCCACAATAATACGTTATTATTTGTGTGAAAATTTATGAATCAGACAATAAAAAATACTTGCAATTCGTCTATGACTATGATATAATATTGTGGTATTACGGATAGTCCTCTGCCTGTGGTCGGCACGAATATCCAGATTTTTAAAGGAGGATTTGATCATGAACACAAAAGCAATTCTTGATTCAATCACAAAAGACCAGATTAGAACAGACCTTCCGGAGCTTAAAGTCGGCGATACTGTTAAGGTTTATCAGAAGATAGTGGAAGGTTCAAGAACAAGAACTCAGATGTTTGAAGGAACAATCATCAAGGTTCAGGGCGCAGGTATCGGCAGAACATTCACAGCAAGACGTATTTCATACGGCGTAGGCGTAGAAAAGACATGGCCGGTAAACTCACCTAATGTTGAAAAGGTAGAGGTTGTAAGACACGGTAAGGTTCGCCGTGCTAAGCTGTTCTATCTCCGCGACAGAGTAGGTAAGGCTGCAAAGGTTAAGGAAAAGATCTGATCGGGCAACCGATTGCTCAGGAGACTGCGGCGGGAAGGATATATTCCGCTGCAGTCTCAGAGATTTCTTTTCAAGATCAAAAAAGAAAACAATGCGTTATCAATACGCTGTAAACTATAAACAAACAAATGCGGTCATGAGCCGCACTATTTTGGGAGCAGCGATGCTCTTTTTTTGTAACTCGGAGGTGGTTTTATGTCAGAAGAAAACAACAGAGAATTAGAGAATGGATTTGATGACGATATGGACAGAGAGGGCGAGAAGCCGGCAGAGAAAAAAAGCTCCGGTGAGATCGTGGACGAAAAGGTCAAAAAGAAAAGCATCGGCAGAGAGATATTCGAGTGGGTATATTCAATAGCTATTGCGATAGTTATAGCGTTTATAATCAAAGGGGTATTCTTTGATGTGGTAAAGGTAGACGGATTAAGCATGTATCCTACGCTTAATGACAATGACAGGCTTATAGTTACAAAGCTTGGCTATGAGCCGGAGCAGGGAGATATTATAATCCTTGACAGCACATATCATAAGCGTGAAATGTATTATGATACCGTGGCGGCGCAGGAGGGCAAGGAGGAGCTTTCATGGTTTGATAAGCTCAAGCTTAGTTTCTCATTGCCGGAGGATGTGAAAAAGGTCTATTTTGTAAAACGAGTAATAGCTACAGAGGGTCAGACGGTGGATCTGCGTGACGGAAAGGTTTATGTAGATGACGAGCTGCTCGATGAGCCTTATTACAGCGGCGAGACCTATTCCATAGATTCAACAGTAGAATATCCGGTAGTGGTAGACGAGGGCTGTGTATTTGTCATGGGAGATAACAGAGGTCATTCACTCGACAGCCGTTCATCAAGTCTCGGACAGGTCGAGGATGAGGCTGTGCTGGGAAAATCAGTGCTTAGAATATTCCCATTTAATTCAATAGGCAAAACGGAGTAATACAAGGGCTGCCGCATTAATTATCTGAAGATCATTTAATGTGGCGGTCTTTTTTAACGATATAATAACAGGAGAATTTGAATGCAGAATACATTACAGTGGTATCCGGGGCATATGGCGAAAACGCGACGTCTTATTGAGGATAATCTTAAGATGATAGACGTTGTGGTCGAGATACTCGACGCCCGTGTGCCATACTCGGGAAGAAACCCGAATTTTGATGATATACTGAAAAACAAGCCTCGTCTGCTTGTTATGAACAAGGCGGATCTGGCGGATAAGGATAGAACAAATCAGTGGATAGAGTGGTATCGTGCCCGCGGAATAAAGGTGATACCTATAAGCTGCACAACAGGACAGGGAATAAACAAGGTTCTGTCTGAGGCACGGGAGCTTGTGCGTGAGCGTATTGAGCGCGACGCGCAAAAGGGCAGGACCAGAACTCTCAAGCTTATGATGGCAGGCATACCAAATGTCGGAAAATCAAGTCTTATAAACAGGCTTACGGGTAGAGCCGGTACAAAAACAGGCGACAGACCGGGAGTTACAAAGGGTAAGCAGTGGATGCGTATAAAAGGAGATGCGGAGCTTTTGGACACACCGGGAATACTGCCTCCTAAATTTGAGGATCAGAGATTGGCTGAAAAGCTGGCGTTTACAGGAGCTATAAAGGATGAGATAATTAACACTGAATTGCTGTCATATTCCCTGTGCGAGTATCTGCGCGATAATTACAGGGAGGAGCTTTGCGCGCGGTATAAGATAAAGGATGATATATCAGCTCTCCAGGGTTATGAGATATTGGAGCTCATCGGTAGGCGGCGCGGATTTGTTATAAGCGGCGGCGAGGTCGATATGGAGCGTGCTGCGAATATGGTGCTTGACGAGCTTAGGGGCTGTAAAATAGGTAATATAACGCTTGAAACTCCGGCTGAGATAGAGGATCTATAAATATAACGGTTTTAACGCCGCTGGATTCGGTTTATTCTAAAATAATATGATAAGGGGCGTTGATTTTTCTGCCGCTTATCAAGCAATTAATAGGAGGACAAGCGATGGTTTTTTCAAGCCTGACATTCTTGTGTGTGTTTTTGCCGGCGGTTTTGCTTTTGTATTATCTGTCGAAAAACATCACATATAAAAATGCGGTTCTCGCTGTTTCATCGCTTATATTTTACGCGTGGGGCGAGCCGTCTTTTCTGATACTGCTTATTGCGGCGTCGTTTATAAACTTTTTGCTGGCAATAGGGATAGATAAATTTCAAGGTAGATGGCAGTCTAAGCTGATACTGGGAATAGCGGTGGCATTTGATATAATAATGATAGGTATATTCAAATATGCTGCTTTTCTTACAGAGAGCGCCAATTTGGTTTTTCGGTCATCTTTCCCCGTACCGGAGATAGGTCTGCCGCTGGGAATATCGTTTTATACATTCCAGATATTATCATATGTAGTAGATGTATATAGAAAGGACACCGGAGTACAGAGGTCATATTTAAAATTTATCACCTTTGTATCCATGTTCCCCCAGCTGATAGCCGGACCGATAGTAAGATATTCGCAGGTGGAAAAGAGCCTTGAAAAAAGAAATGTAAGACTTAACGATTTTGCTGACGGTTCGCGTCAGTTTGTTATGGGACTTAGCAAGAAAGTTTTTCTTGCCAACTATTGCGGTGAGGCAAAGGATCTGCTGCTTGGCAGCGCAACGCACGCTACAGCCGGATCGGCGTGGCTTGGCATAATATTCTATACCTTTCAGCTATATTTTGACTTTTCGGGATATTCGGATATGGCGATAGGTATGGGAAGAATGCTCGGATTCCATTTTCCTGAGAACTTTAATTATCCGTATATATCAAGATCGGTAACCGAGTTCTGGCGCAGATGGCATATGACGTTGAGCGGCTTTTTCCGTGATTATGTATATATACCTTTGGGCGGAAACAGAAAATGGTGGGCAAGAAATCTGCTGATAGTCTGGGCGCTTACGGGGCTTTGGCATGGCGCATCGTGGAACTTTGTTATCTGGGGTCTGTATTATGGCGTGCTGCTGCTAATAGAAAAGCTGTTCTTTAAGTGGTGGGCAAAGATCCCCGTGCTTTCAAATATAACTACCATGCTCGTGGTTGTGGTCGGTTGGGGAATATTCTATTTTACCGATTTTAATGAGCTTAAAACATTTTTTGGTTATCTGGTGGGGTATGGCTGCCAGGCATACGATATAACGACTATATCCGCGCTGTGCGCAAACGCGTGGCTTTTGGCGGCGTGTATACTTGTATCAACGCCTTTGCCGCGCGCTATATATGAGTATATAACGTCAATAAAGTATGTTGGAGTATTTTTAGAGTGTATTATCATGGCGGCTATGTTTGTAGGCTGTATTGCGGCTTTGACCGGAGCAACCTCAAACCCGTTCTTATATTTCAGATTCTGAGGCAGGGAGGAATATTATGCGTAAATATTTTGTTACAATAACGTTTTTGCTCCTGCTTGCCGCGTCTGTGTATATATTTTTCAGCCCTGCTGATACCGCAAGCATAGAGGCAGAGAACCGCGAGGCGGCAGAGCTGCCTGAGCTGAGCGCTGAAACGCTTATAAGCGGAGAATTTGCCTCAGGTTTTGACAGCTATGTTAACGATAATGTGGGTTTTAGAGGACAGCTGACTGCTTTGTCCGATGATATTAAATCGTATTTCGGGTTTACTCCGAAGCTTGTAGGAAAGGTCATATCATCAACGTCAGACATAGGTACCGATGAAACTCTTGAGACCGGTCTTATGCTCCTCAACGGCAGGGTGATGGAGATGTTCTCAAAAAAGCCTGAGATAGAAAAAAAGTATGCCGAGGCTTTGAATAATATAAGATCAGTTCTGCCGGATAATGTAAAGATGTATTCAATGCTTGTACCCACTCAGCTTGAATTTGCAAAGCCGATATATAGGAATGCTCAGGATTCACAGGAGCAGTGCATTGAGGATATAGATTCTATGCTAAGCGCGTCAATAACTGCGGTAGACGCATACGGCAGGCTCAAGGCGGCGGAGGAGTCGCGCCCGGAGGATTCGGAGGATGGGCTGTATTTTAAGATGGATCATCACTGGACCATGGACGGAGCATACTGCGGCTACGAGGCGCTGATGGAAAAGACAGGTATGAACCCGGTAGATAAGAATGATTTTGAGCTGAAGCAGGGCGAGGATTTTTACGGCACTCTTTATCTGAAGGCTAAATCCGATATGGAGGATCCGGAGCCTGAAAAGCTTTACTATTATGATGTGGAGAGCGAGGGCGATTTTGAGCTGGTAATGCGCGTGGTGTATGATGACGGCTCAGAGCTTGAATATGGTCAGGACGCGCCTATATTTGACAGCACCAAGGATGGGTATTTGTTTTTCCTTGGCGGCGATCAGCCTATTATTGAGATAACGAACAATAAGATAAAAGACGGTAAAACGATAATGATAATAAAGGATTCTTATGCAAATGCGCTTGTGCCATGGCTTGTAAATAACTATGAAAAGGTAGTTCTTATAGATCCTCGTTCATTTAAGGGATCTCTTACAAAAGAGGTCGAGCGTTACAGCCCTGATGAGCTGGCGGTGGTGAACTATGTGTTCACAACTACCTTCAGTGATTATTGTGAGCTGCTCAATGATATTGCAGAGTAATAAAAAAGGTTCATATTAAAACGTTGTGGTTATAGGGGCGGATAGTATCCGCCAGTCATTAGCGCGGTGGGGATGCGGGCAGATAATATCTGCCCCTACAAGAATCGGAAAGCTATCAATTGCCTGTATAACAGATATGCAATCTCAAATGTTTATTATAGAACCTTAAAAAACCGCTCTTTCGTGAGAAAGGGCGGTTTTTTTGGATTGTCAAACTTCTTCAATGATCGGAAGTATCATTGGGTTACGTTTGGTCTTGTCATATATATATTTTGCAACACTGGATTTTATATTGCTTTTCATCATAGCCCAATCGACGCTGCGCTTTGAAAGACAATCTTCAACAGCCTCAGCAGAAATATCCTTTACCCCGTCTATAAGGCGTTCTGCCTCACGAACGTATACAAAGCCGCGGGATATAACGTCAGGGCGTGATACCATCTGTCTGTTTTCCTGAGCTATTGTTACAACGACGATAATAAGACCGTCCTCTGCAAGATGTTTTCTGTCGCGGAGGACTATATTGCCCACATCGCCCACGCCAAGACCATCAACAAGCACCTGTCCGGCAGGGATGGTCCCGTTGATTTTTGCGGAGGAGCTGTCCATCTCAAGAACTGAGCCGTTGCTCAACACAAACGACCTTTCAGGCGGAATACCGACCTTTTCGGCAAGACGCTTATGCAGCACAAGATGGCGATGCTCGCCGTGCACCGGTATAAAGAACTTCGGCTTTACGAGTGAAATTATAAGCTTAAGCTCCTCCTGACAGGCGTGACCTGATACATGTACGTCCATAAGTGACTTATATATTACCTCCGCGCCTATCTTGAACAGCTCGTTTATAACGTTTGAAACTGATTTTTCGTTTCCGGGGATAGGCGAGGCGGATATTATGATAAGATCGTCCTTTGTGACCTCGACTTTCCTGTGATCAGAAAATGCCATTCTTGTAAGCGCGCTCATCGGTTCGCCCTGAGAGCCTGTTGTTATTATAACGACCTGATTAGGTCTGTATTTTTTTATGTTATCGAGATTGATAAGCACACCCTCAGGTATCTTCATATAGCCAAGAAGAATGGATATCTCAACTATATTTTCCATGCTTCTGCCTGAAACAGCCACCTTTCTGCCGTTTTTTGCGGCGGCATCAATTATCTGCTGAACTCTGTGCACATTTGATGCGAAAGTAGCTATGATTATACGCTTGTCACAGCCGCTGAATATGCTGTCAAATTTATCTCCAACGGATTTTTCGCTCATAGCATAGCCCGGACGTTCAACGTTTGTTGAGTCAGACATCAACGCCAGCACACCTTCTTTGCCAAGCTCGCCGAATCTTGTCAAATCTATCATGTCTCCGACTATTGGAGTAGAATCGATTTTCCAGTCTCCCATGTGCACTATTGTGCCAACAGGCGTTTTGATAGCGAGCGCTACCGAATCGGCAATTGAGTGGTTAGTTGTTATAAATTCAACAGTAAAGTTGCTGCCTGCCTCTGCAGTCTGTCCTGCGCGCATTCTTACAAGCTTAACGCTTGAGAGCATGTTATGCTCTTTAAGCTTATGCTCAACAAGTCCGAGAGTAAGTCTTGTTCCGTATACGGGAACGTTTATTTCCTTAAGAAAATAGGGCAGACCCCCTATATGATCCTCATGACCGTGAGTGAGAAAAATACCCTGTATCTTCTGACTGTTTTTTACGAGATAGGTTATATCGTTTATGACCATATCAACTCCGGGCATATCATCGTCCGGGAAAGCCATACCGCAGTCAACAATAACGATCTCATTCCCGTATTCAAAGGCGGTCAGGTTTTTTCCGATCTCATCAAGACCGCCTATGGGTATGATCCTCAGCTTTTTAGTTTTTGCCATTATGTCCTCCTTGTCTGTATAGTGTAGAATGTTCTAAAATTAATAACCAAAAAACCTGCCATATTTATGCAAAATAAAACTGAAAACGTGTAAAGCCGTTCGGCTCAACAAAGTATCCTGCCTTGTCCGGCACGGTAATTCAATACTATTATTATAACACATTCACAGAGCATTAGTCAAGAGAAAACGGCGTTTTTCAAGAAATACGCCGTTTAGTAAATATATTTGTACAATGATCTTGTCTCGGGATCCGGTTCGTCAATAAGCACGCCATTATCACCGTCAATTATTGCGTGAGAGCCATGAATAAGCTCATCAAGCATTGCTCCGGTGCGTATTACAGCAGGGAAACCCATTGATCTTGCAAGGAGCGAGGCATGAGAGTTTTCTGACCCTTCTTCTATAGCTATCCCGAGTATCATTTCACGTTCAAATCGTACTATATCGCTCGGGGGCAGGTCGTGAGCGGCTATTATTACCGGCTCGTTGGAAAGAATTTCGCTGTTGTGGATACCCAGAAGGATCCTTATTACTCGCTCTGAAATATCCCTTATGTCATAACTGCGTGACGCTATGTATCCATCATCTGCCTCGCTCACTATCTGTATCAGTTTTTCGCTTGTCTGTGCCACAGCTACTTCTGCGTTTATCATCTGATCGGATATGATGTCATATACCGATTCTGTAAATGATGAGTCAAACAGCATTATTTTTTGGGTGCTGAAAATACGTGCCTCATACTCATTTATTTCGCGCGCTGTTTTCTTGAATAGTCTTGAAAGCTCGTCACGGGCAGCCGCTCGCGCGTCCTCAAACCGCTTTATTTCCTCGGCTGAATTTTCTATATGATATCGCCTTACAGGACATTCATCATGCCGGAATATGTATAGCTTTCCGGCAGCAGAGCCTCCGCCCAATGCAGTTCCGTGTATTTTTTTCATAATAATGAGCTACCCCCTTATGATAGATATAGACATTTGAAAAACTAATAGATCATGATCGATTATCCGGTATTAATTCTCTCCGATTTGGAAAATAATATATAACCATTCATATGCTAACATATATTATATATTAAAACAAACAAAAATTCAATACATATTACAGATATTTTTGTGAATATAAACGATCAGTAGCTGCATTCAGTAGCTGCATTAAATTGACGGCAGAATAATGCTGCTCCGCTATAATATGTTTTCATATAAAGACTTTACATTTTGTATGGAAAAGTGTATAATATTTAGCATAGAATGATCTGTCAGCAGTTATTATGTATTATACGGATCTGATTATACTATAAGATAACATGATGACGGATTTTGGAGGATCAGAAATATAACAATGAAGGAGTAGTTATGAAAAAGAACAATAAGAAAAAACGGGCCAAGAAAAATGTTAGAAGCAGGAATATAAATAATCAAGCAATGTCTGAGCGGAAAACCGAAGCTAAGGAAAAGGAAGAACAAATTCAGAATATCAGCCTTGATCCGAAGAGTATGATAAGAGATGTTCGCATTATAGGCGGTGCGGTTTTATTTGTGATCGTCACATTAATGTTTATAGTGTCCGTAAATATGCGTTCTGAATATAAGGATTATGTGTCTACAGATCATCATCACCATCTTACGGCAACGTCAATGATATTTACCAACTGCTGGCTTGAGGACGGCATCGTAAATGACCATTTTGCTATGATGGCAAATCCTGATTCTGTGGAGTTTTCCGATCTCAAGGATAGAAGCTTTTACGATTCATACCCGTCAGGATGTATAATACCCCTGTATATCTTGGCGAAGATAACAGGAACAGAACAGATAGATTTCGGATTTGTTCAGCGGTGGAATCTGTTTAATCAATATATTGTAACATTGCTTATGGCATTTACAGTATATCTGTTGGTACTGCGGCTAAGAAAGAGATTTTACATAGGCATAATAGGAGCTATTGCAGCGGCGTCAGTGAATCTGTTTATGCCGGCGCCGTTCTATTTCTTCCATAGTGTGTATTTTGCGGATATAGCGGTAATATTTCCGTTTATGCTGACTGTATTTTTAGAGCTTGTTTGGATGTCGGTAACAAATAATAAGCTGCGCAGGATCATTGCTGTTGTCGAGGGCATAGTGATTTTTGCAGGTACATTTACTGACTATCTGTTCCCGTGCCTGGTTTTAGTGCTGTATGTAAAGCGGCTGCTTATGCGAGAGATACGATTTGTTCCTGTTGGAAAATGGTTTATAGATTCATTAAAGTTTGCGGCTCCGGCTATGCTTGCCCTGGCTCTTTTTGGTATACAGCTGCTTGTGAACGGGCCTGTAAGAATTGTCAGAATGTTTTTATTCAGAACAGGTATAGAGGATGGTTCCGGCTGGACTGAGCATTTTGAAGATCAGTTTTGGAGAAAATATATAGTTGATGGATATGGAAAATATGCTGATGTTATAATCAAGCTTTCGCTTGCGATCATAATAGCTGCAGCTTTGATATATATTATCATGCGCATATTCAAAAAATACGAAAACAAAAGTATAGAGCTTATCCTCTCTGTTGCCGGAATTATTATACTGCCGTGCTTTATCCAGATAAATCTTTTAAAAAACCATTCAGCTATACATGATTTTTCAACGCTTAAGTTTTCGATGGTGATAGGTGTGGTATCATATGTGCTTATACCGCTATTGGCGGCAGAGTGCGTATGCGAGCTGAGGAAAAAGATAAGGCTGAACGCTCAGTTTGTCTCAGGACTTGCAGTTGGCGCATTTGCGTTTGTATGCTGTTCATCTGTAGTTTCAGCTCATAAGAATAATGCGGAGAGCTTTTTCCCGGAACGAACAGACGAGTATGAGGTAATGGGAGAGTTTTTTGAGGAAAACACAGGCTATAATGATGTTGTGTTCTCAACTAACTATGAGATATATGATTCAAACGATTATCCTCAGCGTTTGGCATACTGCAAAAAGCGAGTATATAAGATAGACAGCGTCAATCAGATCTATAACAAGATAAAGGATATAGACGAGGATTATACAGTAAACATATTCAGCTATGGTGCTGATAATTCAAGTGCGGAGATAAAGGAGCTGCTTTCAAAGGCATACGACGTTATAGAGGGTGACAATATGAAGCTGTATAAGATCGATAAGGAAGCTGTATTTGACATGGCAGGCAAATGATCAGGCTTTTATATGTTGGATATCGATAGAAAAGAGTAAAAAATATTCAAGCTCGGTGTTGACTAATCATGAATTTGGAGCTATAATATAAATGTAGTTTTTTGCGGCTGAGCCGCAGGATATTGTTACGAAAGGAAAGTGTATTATGGATCTTAAAGAAAAAGCGCTGCTCGCGCACGAGCAGTGGCAGGGAAAAATTGAGGTAATATCGCGCGCAAGCGTATCTAATGCCGAGGAGCTTTCAATAGCTTATACTCCGGGAGTAGCTCAGCCCTGTCTTGAAATTCAGAAGGATGTGGATCTTTCATATAAATATACAAGACGCGCAAATCTTGTTGCTGTGATCACAGACGGAACAGCGGTGCTGGGGCTTGGAGATATAGGTCCGGAAGCAGGAATGCCGGTAATGGAGGGTAAATGTGCGCTGTTCAAAACATTCGGAAATGTTGATGCGTTTCCGCTCTGTGTGCGTTCAAAGGATGTTGATGAGATAGTTAATACAATAAAGCTTATTGCCGGTTCATTCGGAGGAATAAACCTTGAGGATATATCTGCTCCGCGCTGTATAGAGATCGAGCGCAGGCTCAAGGAGGAGTGCGACATACCTGTATTCCATGACGACCAGCACGGAACGGCGGTCATAGTTCTTGCGGCGGTATTAAATTCATTAAAGCTTGTGAATAAGGATATATCAGAGGTCAGCGCGGTAATAAACGGAGCCGGAGCTGCCGGGATAGCTATAGCAAAGCTGCTGCTTTCAAGAGGTATGAAGGATATTGTGCTGTGCAACAGCAAGGGTATTCTTTACCGCGGGAATGAAAAGATGAATCCGGAGCAGGCGAAGATAGCTGAGATAACGAATCCTGAAAACATCAAGGGCGGATTGGCTGAGGCTGTCAAGGGCAGAGATATATTTATAGGCGTATCCGCAGCTGGAGTGCTTAAGCCGGAGATGGTAAAGACAATGAACAAGGATGCTATGGTATTTGCTATGGCTAACCCTGTGCCGGAGATCATGCCGGATGAGGCTAAGGCGGCAGGCGCGAGAATTGTGGGAACGGGCAGATCTGATTTTGCTAATCAGATAAACAATGTACTTGCGTTCCCGGGAATATTCAGAGGCGCGCTTGATGTTCGCGCAAGCGACATCAATGAGGAGATGAAGATTGCCGCTGCCGAGGCTATTGCCGGAGTAATAGGTGATGACGAGATCAGGGAGGATTATGTTATTCCCGAGGCTTTTGATAAGAGAGTGGGTCCCGCTGTTGCTAAGGCAGTGGCAGAGGCTGCAAAGAGCTCAGGCGTTGCGAGAATATAAGAAAAGATATAAACGTTAAAAATTTTAAAGGGGCTGTAGCATTTGCTACAGCCCCTTCTGTGTTTTTAAAGAGAGATAAAGAGGAGAGAGGGGAAGAAGTTATTTTACTATTACTATTTCTTTTACAGAGTCATCATATATTCTTACAAAAACTCTGTTGTTCTCGTCCTCATCGTAAGCGGTAACATCGTCAAACGACGCTGTCTTTATGCTGTGCTTAGACTTTGAAGTATCAGCTATATAAACGATAGTATCTTCGTTAATGCTGTAATTTACTGCAGCAGCCTCGTTTACTGTAACGTTGAATGAATCGTTAAATCTCTTTGTTACCTTACCATATACTATTGTGAGATCATTTTCTGGATTTGCGGTAAATTCTTCATTCTTGTCGCTTGTGTCAAGCAGAACTCTTATTCCCGCAATGTTGCCGTCTGCATCTGTCTTATACTGGATAAGATCGCCGGCTTCAAGCTTTTTGCCATCTTCCTTTACAAGGATAGTATCGTCTGCCGCATAAAGCGTCTTTTCCTCACCGTCAACGAGAGCTGTGAGTATATCTGTTTCTGAGTCGTCCTTATTTGTGCCTGTTGCTATCTTTTTGACTACTGCTGTTGAGGCGTTGGCATTCGGCTTGAATGCTGTATCAACAAGAACTATAACTCCTGCTGAATAGCTCTCGCTCATATCATATACATATCCTGTATAAGTCTGATTGTTTTCAAATATGCTCTTATCTGTTATGCTGATGTTGTTTGAATCGCTTACATCAAATACTATTGTCGAATCGGTTACTCTTACATTACCGAGCTTGCCTGTTGACGCATTGTAGACAGTTTTGTCAAGCTTTACGTTGAGTGAAAAATGCTCAGTGTCTGCCGCGCCGCTCTCGCTCATGTCCTTAGCGATGTTAAGCTCTGTAACCTTGTCTGATGAATTTACAGCGTAGGTTATAAGCTGTTTTACCGCTTTTCCATCCTCTGTGAGCGACTCGAGAGCATTCTCAGCTGTAACGGTTGAACCGTTTACCTTGAGCTTGTCAGCAAGGGTCAGAGATGCCTGTTTACCTGATTTATCAGTTATCTTTATTATAACGTTGTCGCCGCTCTCGTTTTTGTATGCGTTTGTCAGATACGCATAGCCGTCGCTCACGTTTGAGGCAGCCTTTACAGCAGCAATTTTGCCGCTTATATCAAGACAGAATTCTGCTGTCTGTCCTACTGTGATCGTGCCAGTGCAGCCCGGAGCAACCTTGTAAAGCTTGCCGTCAATGGTATATCCGTCATTTCCCTTTGCGCTTACCTTGCCGCTGAATGAGTTTCTGCTCACATATATTTCTTTGTAAGTTCCGTCAAGACTTTCTGCTACTGAAAGTATATCCCATTCCTTGAGCTCAGACGGTTCTATCTCGTTGAAGCCGCTGTACATCTTATAATCTTCTTCATCAAATCTTATGATGCTCTTGTCCTTGCCTACCGCCTTGTTTGATGAAACATAGTCGAGTACAAGGTTCTTGTATTCTGTAATGAATACAATATCATACTCTGAATCGCTGTCTGTGTCAAGCAGAGTCATATATGCCGACTTATCAGCTATATTGAGAAGTTCTGTATCAAACTCAGCGCTCTTATTGTTGTATATGAGCTGAGCGTTTTCTGATATTACGGCAGTTGTTGTCTTTGAGCTGTTTTCATCTGTAAAGTATTCAACAGCGTTGTTTGAGCCCTTTGTTGTGAGCTTACTGAACATATCTGATGAGATCTCCGCAGTCTTGTTCTTGCCTGACTGAGGCATTGCGAGGATAATATCTCTCTCATCTGCTGAGTTTTTCTTCGCATAGCAGGTAACATTATAGCCGAGCAGTGTGCCTACAGGGTATTCAGCCCCGTACACTGTATCATCTATTCTTACCTGACCGTCATTTACTGGCTGTGCGTCAGCAAGGGCGGTGCCGCTTACTGCTGTTACCTGACCGGTGAATTTAGTGGTTTCAAGATTGTCTTCAAGCAAAGTTTTGTCTGTCACCTCATATTTGATGTTAGAACCATATCCGGTCTGCTCCATCTTATTAGTCTCAAGCGTGTTGTTTGTGAGTATAGCAACATTTCCGCGTGAGATAGGATCATTTACGCCGCCTTCAACACCGCGAGTCATCTTATTGTCGTTTGCTACTGTGATATAGCCGGAGGGGTATCCGCCCTTGCTTTGAGCGGCAGTTTCATAACCTGCGGCTCTTACCATTATCGCGACTGCCTCGCGATAGGTTATCTTGTCATTTGGTCTGAAGTTTCCGTCACCGTCACCCTCTACAAGTCCAAGTGATGTTGCAACATGGATATAGCCGTTTGCCCAGTGATCTTCGCTTACGTCGTCAAAGTCATTTGAACCCTTGGCGCTGTCAGCAGTATCCTGAAGTCCCATAGCTGTAACAGCCATCTTTGTTACTTCGGATCTGATTATAGTGTCGTCAAGTCTGTACTCGCCGTTCTCATCGCCGTTCATTATATTGAGCGCCGAAAGAACTGAAACAGATTCCTCGTATCTTGTGCCCGCAACCTCCTGCGGTACAAGAGCCATTGCTCCGCCTGCGCTGAGCACGAAGCTGCATGTCAATGTTGATGCAATAATACGTTTGTTCATATAAAACCTCCTGATGTTTCAGAACTGTGAATGATTTGCTCCAAGTTGACATAATCAAGTTTTACGTCAACCACAATCACATAATACAATACTTTATACATAAAATCAAGCTGTAATATTTGTATCTTCTGCTATATGTATCCGATAATACGCGGGTAATAAAATCTATTATATTAGGTAGAGATCCATTAAAGTACAGTTGATTTTGGAGAATTTGTTAAAAATATTAAAAAATTTAAAAAAATAGTAGACAAATTGTAACAAATGTGATAAGATTGATATATACCATACAAGGAGGAGAATAGGTATGAAAAAATTATTATCTTTTTTGACTGCGGTATCAATGGTAACCGCATCAACAGCAGGTTTGTGTACAGGCTCCGTGCTTGCGGAATCTTTCAAGCTATATGATGATACTGTAACAACTGCCAATGCAAGCCCTACGCCAACAGCCACGGCAGCGGCAACTCCAACAGCAACAGCCACGGCAGCGGCAACCCCAACGGCAACCGCGACAGCCACGGCAGCGGCAACCCCAACGGCAACTGCGACAGCCACAGCAGCGGCAACTCCAACGGCAACAGCCACGGCAACGGCAGCTCCGACAGCGACAGCGGAGCCGACTGCAACGCCCACAGCGACACCAACGCCTGTTCCGACAGAAACAGCCGGTGCAGTTATCGAGAGCTTTAAACTTAGCAATCGGTCTCTTGAGCTTAAGATCGGCATGGAATATACGCTTGTTCCGATATTCGAGCCGGTGGGTGCAAGCGCGGAGATCGAGTGGAGCGCAGCGTATGGTAATGTAACTGTCAGCGGCGGCGTTGTAACAGCGGTATCGGCAGGAACGGATATTGTAAGCGCTGTTGTGTCCAATGGCAAGGACAAGCTGGTCGAATCATGCTATATCACAGTAATAGATGAAAGCGGCAGGCTGAACCTTGAAATAACAGAGGGTGTAAAAGAGGTTATAGTAACAAAGGCGGGAGTATCATCTGAGGTGATAGCAGGAATAAACAAGCTTGAAGCAGGTGAATACACTGTAGAGGCAAAGAGCGAGGAAGGATACGAACTTCTTGAATATGAAAAGTCTCTGACCATAAATAAGGGAGAGGAGACGAAATTTTCAGTGAGCGCTCAGAAAACAGTGTGTGATATTATTCTGCCTGAGGTTACTGGATGTACAGTCACACCGGTAAATAACAGTGTCAGTCCTGTTGCTATGAACGGAACCTACAGCTTTACTCTGGGATTTGGAGCGGGATATGATGCTTCAAACATATCGGTAAAAGCAAACGGCGAGAGCATAACGGCATCAGACGGCGTTTATACTCTGACAGATATAACCAAGGATGTGGTTATTACTATTGAAGGCATAGAGACAAAATCATGGGATACGTCGCTTAAATCCGTAAAGGTTCTGGGTATTGATGCGGTTCTCGGAGCGAACGACACATATTCTGTAACGGTGCCCTACGGTGCTACGGCAACAGCTAATGATGTGGAGGTCGTTCAGAATGATGAAAAAGCGACTTATACCGTAACCACATCGGAAAGCTCTTTCATCATCAAGGTGATAGCGGAGGACGGAACGGAAAAGGCATATACGCTCAATGTTACAAATGCAGAAAAAACAAAGCTTGATGAGGCAGTAGCAGAAATAAAGGCTTTGAGATTCAGCGATGTTATCCAGTCATCTAACGAGCGTTATGATTCGCAGGATACGGTAAGGACAAGGATAGAGGCTGACATAAAGAAGGTAATAGACGGCTATGAGGGATATACCTACAGCATAGAGAACGCCGGATCAAAGAGCGCGATATCAGGAAGCCTCAGCAGTCCTGACGGTGAGAACGGATACTACGAATACAACGTCACTGTGTCAGATGGCACAGACACAAGGGCTATCGTAATACACATAACAATATCTGCTTACTGCTATACGGTCGCATCCTCAAAGATGACCGCAACAACGACCACTGTCGTTATCAGAAGTTTAAGTGATAATTGTGAGGTTTCGCTATTCTATGACAGCGGAAGCAGAGTAAGACCGTGGACAGCGCCTGAGGAAGGTACTGTAACATTTAAGAATCTCACACCGGGTACAGCTTATATAGTAAAGGTGCGTGAAGCAGGTTCAGATGTAGTACCAACGAGCGGAACGCTCATTACCACAAGCGGTGATGCGTCAAGCCATTCGGCGAGATATTACACTATAACATTTGACGAGGGCGCTCACGGAGAGATAGTTGACGGCAAAACAAAGCAGACTGTCAGATACGGAGAAACACCTGATTTTCCGAAAGTAGAGGCTGATGAGGGATATATCTTCAAGGGATGGTCAAGCAATGGTGTTCTTGTGGAGAATCCGTATGATTTTCAGGCGCACAGCTCAAGAGAATACACAGCTATATATGAAAAATCAAACGGTTCATACAATAATTCGGTAAATATACCGTCATCAGATGAGGGATCGACCGTACAGAAACCCGATTCACCAGTGATCAAGTTTTATGATGTTTCAGCTGCGAGCTGGTACTATGATGTAGTTATGAGTGTATGTAACAAGGGCTATATGAATGGAACAGACGACTACTATTTTGAGCCCGAGTCAACTCTTACAAGAGCCATGCTGGTAACGATTCTTTACAGATATGCTAATGAGCCTAAATATTACAGCACATCTCCATTCAACGATGTTCCTGACGGAACATGGTATTCGGCGGCAGTCATCTGGGCTGCGGAGGCTGGAATAGTAGATGGGACCGATCCGGGAAAATTTGAGCCGAACAGCTATATAACGCGTGAACAGCTTGCTACGATAATGTATAGATACGCCGAGGCGTTTGGATACGACACATCAGCAGCGGGAAATATTATAAAATACAGCGATTCTGCACTGATCTCAGACTGGGCACAGACGGCGCTTATCTGGACAACAGGAGCTGGAATAATCGATGGAAAGGATAACAATAAGCTTGATCCGCGCGGAAATGCCACAAGAGCAGAAGCGGCGGCTATAATAGAGCGATTCGACAATTATATCAATAATTGACCGTTAGAATATAAGGGGGCTGCAAGCTCAACGAGCTTGCAGCCCCCTATTTTTTAATATCAAAGCAATTATCTGATAAAGTTCGTGCGCGCGCCGGATTCGTTTTCGGGAACGTTAATACCGGCTTTTGCTCCGGCATCAATACATTTGATAAGCCAAGCCATGTTTCGGGCAAGATTGCGGATAGTCTGCAAGCCCTCCTCATCCTTGAGTACGTCCTCCGGCTTGCTGCCGTGCACCATGTTCCAGTATGAGGATGAAACAACAGGCATCTGCTTGATAGTGAAATACTTGTTTATGCCGTCAAGTGTCGCAGTCGTACCGGCGCGTCTTGCAGAGGCGATCGCGGCGGCAGGCTTGTGTGCAAGATGCGGACATATGCCGAAAAGCCTGTCAAGCAGACTGTAAACAGAACCGTTCGGCGATGCGTAATAGACGGGCGAGCCTACTATAAGAGCGTCACATTCTGCCATTTTATCGGATATTTCATTTACACCGTCATCAAATACACAGCGACCCGTCTTGGAACAGCCTCCGCAGGCGATACAGCCGTGTATAGAGCCGTTCCCTATCCATACTATTTCTGTGTCTATACCGTTCTCGTTAAGCGTCTTAGCAGCCTCGCTGAGCGCGGTAAAAGTGCAGCCTGATTTGTGAGGGCTGCCGTTGATAAGTAAAGCCTTCATAAATAAATCGTCCTTTCAAAAGATCATATATTATTGTATTCATATTATATATTAAATAACACGCTTTGTCAAGAAAGCGAAACGTCGAAAAATAACGAATTATGTTAACTTCGCCATTATCATTATTTTTCGACTGATTATGGCTCTGTTTCGATGGTTTTGTCGAAGCTAAACTAAGGCGGCAATATTGAAAAGGAATTGACTGTATGGTAATCTTATAGTGTAATTGATTGAAAAACAATGAAAAATAAGTTATAAAGGGGAACAGAATAATGGATAAAATAAAAGTGCTAACTGTAGATGATGACGAAAGCTATGCGAGATCATTCAATGATTATCTGAAGACCACCGATGACATAATACCTCTTGGCTATGCCACAGACGGCGAGGAGGCATATGAGATGATACTTGAAACACAGCCGGACGTGGTTGTTCTTGATATGATACTTCCGCGGCTTGATGGCATAGGCGTGCTCAGAAAAACAGCAGCGTCTGAGCTGGTGAACAAACCGCTGTTTTTGATAAACTCCACATCGTCATTGCCAAGCTTGTTTAATGTTGCGAGCCGTTATGGCGCCGGATATTTCATGGTAAAGCCACAGTCGGAAGAGAGTATATGCGAGGCTGTACGTGATCTTGCAGGAGTGAAGCGCAGCAGTGCGACGGCGATAATAAAGCCGGCGGCAGAGACAGCCGAGGATCTTGAAACCATAGTGACCGAATTTATACATGAGCTCGGTGTTCCGGCACATATAAAGGGATACCATTATCTTAGAACAGCGATTATGATGGTGGTAAAGGATATGGATCTGCTTAATTACATAACAAAGGAACTGTATCCGGAAATAGCAAAGGCGTATCAGACCACATCCAGCAGAGTTGAGAGAGCAATAAGGCATTCGATAGAGGTGGCATGGACAAGAGGAAAGCCTCAGACGATGAATGATGTGTTCGGGTATACTATAAACACCGGAAAGGGAAAACCGACAAACTCTGAGTTTATCGCTATGGTGGCGGACAGAATAAGACTGAGAATAAAATAACAATAATCCGAACCGCTCTTTGTGTAAACATTATGAGCGTAGAGCTGAAATTTTCACACTATGAAAGAGCACATACCCGGGCAACTGCTGAAAAACTAAATGAGTTTGCAACAGTATCTCCGGATATGTGCTTGTTGATCGTATTCAGTGAGCGCCGCTTCAACAATCCCGCATAAGGTGCGCGGGACTAAGGTCAAGCAGGTCTTTTTTTCTGAGATCAAAATCGATCAGATCTGCCGCAAGCCGTATAAACAGCAGCATGTTTTCTTCGCTTAGAAACGGATATTCCCTATCGAGAATCCTGTCTGATGAGTCAGCATAATAATCAGCGATATACTTAGTTTGAACAGTAAGCTGCCCGGGCTCGTAATATGGCAGGTAGTCCTTGACGCTGTCGTTATCTCTCAGGAGCTTGTATGGAATAAAACCGGGGTTGTCTCTGAGGAACTTGAAATCGAGATCATACCAGTCTATTTTTATTGTTCTCAGAAATTCCGGATCGTTTTCGTATTCCTTGGCATACTTGATTTTAGTGGGCAGATACATCATGGTAGACCAAAGAATATCAGTCAGCAGATGTATGTAGTATCCAAGATAAAAATAATAATCCTTGTCGCGAGGTCTATTTTTAAGAAATTCATTTGCGAATTTCCAGTATTCGCAGTATATTTTAAGCCCGCCCGGAGCCCAGTGTGTAATTTCCGGCGGAGGATTAAAATCTCCGTAGCTGTCCTTTTCGCCATAGCCGCAGTCAGGTGCTACGGAACCGAGAATAAACTCGGTAGGATATGGTATAAGTTCTCTTTTTAAATATTCATCAGCTATTCTTAAGTGAGCGACCCAAGTAGCCATTTCTAAATAACAGTCCTTTCACATAAAAACATAGAATAATATATAAATACAGTTTCAGCTTTTTCAGCCATATAATATTATAATGCAAAAAAATTAATATTTCAAGACTAAAAATGCCGATTTTTACCTGGGAGCAGCAGGGCGAGATTGTGTTTAGTGTATAAAATCAGAAAACAGCTAAAACAGAAGCAGAGCGGTGTATCGCAAAAACCGCTCTGCTTTCGGCTCAATGAAACATTCCTATTGCAGCATCGATCATGCCGCCCATGTTTTTAAAAACCCCTTCTGTGCGGCGCATAAGTCTGCTGCGCTGTCTGTCAGATATAGGATCGGTAAGCATTGTCACAGCAGCTCCGACTATAAGTCCTGCTGTAACTCCTTTAATAAAATTTGCAGTTGAACAGTTCATAATATGCAACTTCCTTTCATTTTTGTGCAGGTAATAATCTTGCCTGAGAATAGTTTTAGCTATAATTCGGATAATATACGCAGCTTAAATTTTTTTGTAAATTTTGTGAGTAATAGTGCATAAATCTTAAAAAAAACGAGAAAAAAACGTCAGGGATATTGACTATTTGAAAATTTGTGGTATTATATAAATGGAGGGTTTGTATCCTGTTGGGATACTTGACATATATTTCGGGATTAGCACATATAAGCTGACAGAATATGAAACTGATTTAAGGAGTTGACTTAGATGGCAAATATAAAGCCGTTTCGAGGCTATAGATATAACAAGGAAAAAACGGGCGATATATCGACTGTGATAGCGCCTACTCAATATAATATAAGCGATGAAGAAAAGGCTAAGCTTTATGAGATGAATGAGTATAACGCTGTAAAAATATTTGATGGCGTAGAGTTTGACAATGATTCTGAAACAGAGAATAAATATACGCGTGCAGCGGCATACCTTAGGGATTGGATAGCGAAGGATGTTCTTGTAAAGGATGAGGAGGAGTCCATATATCTTTATGAGGAGACAATAGAGCTGCATGGTGTCAGCTATCAGAACATGACATTTGTCGCCTTGCTGGAGCTTGAGGAGCTTGGATCAGGAAATATAAGAACATGCGAAGAGATACGCGAAATGTCAAAGAAGGATAGATATGAGCTGCTTGCTGCTACAAATGCGGATATGAGCATGATAACATGTCTTTATGTAGAGCGTGATAAGCGTCTTTTGAACCTTATGAATGCTCTGAGCCAGAACGAACCGGATATGGATTTTGATACATATGACGGTATGCATCAGAGGCTTTGGAAGATAACAGATAAGGATATAATTGCCGAAATAGTAGAGGATTTTAAGGATCTGCCGCTGTATATAACCGACGGTCAGACCAGATATGAAACCTGTATGCAGTACAGAAACTATATGCGCGCCAATAATCCAATGAATACAGGCAAGGAAGCGTATAACTATACAATGGTATCACTTATCAACTCAAACTCCGATGGAGTTGAGATCATGCCTGTACACAGAAAGGTTAAGCTGCCGCGAGGTTTTTCGGAGGAATTTTTCATAGCCGCTGTTCAGGATCACTTCAAGATCGAAAAGATAATAGTTGATTCTCAGGACGACAGTCTGACCGAGACTATGAAAAAGCAGATAGAGACAAAGCGTCTTGAAACAAAGTTCGGAGTGTATCATGATGGAGATTATTTCTACAGGCTCACTCTTGTTGATCCTGACTATATAAAGAAAGAGCTGCTGCCGGAAATGTCAAAGGCATACTGCGGACTTGATTCTGTAGTTTTAAGAAAGCTTATCATAAACGATATATTCGGTATACGTGACGATTATGAGGATCTTGTTTCAACGTCTATAAGCTCAACCGAGTGCTACAAGGCTGTAAAGGACGGCACAGCTGATGTGATGATAATCCTTAACCCGGTAAAGGTCGAGCAGATTGAGAGCGTAACTGCAGCGGGCGAGAAGATGCCGTTTAGATCGATAAGCATATATCCGAAGCCGTCAGTGGGCGTAATAATCAATATAAAGGAATAATAAAAAATTTGTAAAAAGGACTTGACAATTCGTGCATAATCTGTTATACTGTCATAGTGACCGCATAGAAACGGTTTTTTAAATGCGCAGGCATACCGTAATTAGCGAGTCCTCATAAATTAACAGAGGAGGTGTATTCAGATAATGTATGCAGTAGTTGAAACAGGCGGTAAGCAGTACAAGGTAACAGAAGGCGACGTGATCTTTGTTGAGAAGCTTGACGTTGAGGAAGGCGCAGAGGTTACTCTTGACAAGGTGCTTATGGCTGGCGAGGGCGATGCCGTTAAGGTAGGAACTCCTGTAGTAGAGGGAGCAACTGTTACAGCTAAGGTTGTAAAGAACGGTAAGTCAAAGAAGGTTGTAGTTTTCAAGATGAAGAGAAAGAAGAACTACAGACGCAAGAAGGGTCACAGACAGCCTTATACAAAGCTTGAAATAACAGCAGTAAACGCGTAATAACAGTATTTTAGGATTTTGACATTCACGGGAGGTGTAACACATGGCACATAAAAAAGGTGTTGGTAGTACCAAAAACGGTCGTGACAGTGAGTCGAAAAGATTGGGCGTTAAGAGAGCTGACGGACAGTTTGTTCTCGCAGGCAATATCCTCGTAAGACAGAGAGGAACAAAGATTCATCCGGGAAACAATGTAGGCAGAGGTAGCGATGATACATTGTTTGCATTGATCGACGGTAAAGTTAAGTTTGAAAGACTCGGCAGAGATAGAAAGCAGTGTAGCGTATATGCCGACTAATTCATGATAACTAATCCCAAGGCGTTTTTGGACGTTTTGGGATTTTTATTTTATATAATTACGTAACCCCGGGAAAGGAGAAGCGGAATGTTTACAGATAAAGCTAAGATATATATAAAAGCTGGCAACGGCGGCAATGGAGCTATTTCATGGAGGCGTGAAAAATATGTTCCTGCAGGCGGACCGGATGGTGGCGACGGCGGCAACGGCGGCAATGTTGTTTTTCGTGTAGATACGGGCATGACAACGCTTATGGACTTCAAATATAAGCGCAAGTATGCCGCGCAGACAGGAATGGACGGAGCCGGACAGCGTAAAAAAGGGAAAAGCGGCGAGGATATAGTGCTCAGCGTACCGCAGGGAACTATTGTGCGTGATGCGGAGTCAAATCTTATAATAGCCGATCTGTCAGATCCCGAAAAGGATGTAGTAATAGCAAAGGGCGGCAACGGCGGCTGGGGCAATGCGCATTTTGCAACAGCGGTAAGGCAGGCGCCGAATTTCGCGAAGAACGGACAGCCCGGCGAGGAGCGCGAGGTGATACTTGAGCTAAAGCTGCTTGCTGATGTCGGTCTTGTAGGATTTCCGAATGTTGGTAAATCCACTCTGCTTTCTATGACGACCAAGGCAGAGCCAAAGATAGCTAACTATCATTTTACAACGCTTGAGCCTAATCTCGGAGTGGTGGATCTTGGTGACCGCCGGAGTTTTGTAATGGCAGATATACCGGGCATCATTGAGGGCGCAAGCGAGGGCGTGGGCTTAGGCCATGAATTTTTGCGTCATATCGAAAGAACGAGAATACTTTTGCATGTTGTAGATGTATCGGGTATTGAGGGAAGAAACCCGATAGAGGATTTTGATATTATCAACGATGAGCTTTCTGCCTATGACATGTCGCTTGAGGAACGTCCGCAGATAGTGGTAGCAAACAAGACTGATATAATCCAGGATGAGGAGGCGTACAGAGCGTTCCTTGATGAGATGAAAAAGCGCGGCTATGAGGTGTTCACGATCTCGGCGGCGACCGGAAAGGGCGTTCAGGAGCTTATGAAGCATACGTACGAAGAGCTTAAAAAGCTCCCGCCGATAGTCACGTTTGAGCCGCAGATAGATCTTGACGCAGAAAGATTTGTTGACAAGTCAGGAAAGGGATACGAGATACACCGTGAAAATGATAAATTTGTAATAACAGGCTCGTGGATCGAGGCTGTGGGAAACAGCGTAACATTTGATGATAATGAAAGCTTAGGATATTTCCAGAGAGCGTTAATTAACAGAGGAGTAATAGAGGAGCTTATCAGCATGGGCATCAAGGAAGGGCAAATGGTCCAGATAGGCGATCTTGAATTTGAATTTTTATTCTGATCATGTATATAGTAAAAGCGTCTGCTGAAGCGCAAGGAACGGCAGACGCTTTTTTGGTGGAAACGCTGTGTTTGTTTACAATCCGTCCTGTACCATAAATAGGAGCAGACATTTGTTTCCAATGAATATTCATGCGATTTATAATCAGTAAGTATTATTAAAAAGTCTGAAATCTTCTGTATTATACATAAAATAAATACTAATAAAAAACTATAATGTATTTAAGTGAAAAAATATTCATTTTGTTGTTTTGCTTTATAAAGTAACAAAAGTGACGAAATTTTGATAAATAGGAAACTTTTTGTTGAAATGGGAAATAATATGTGGTATAATTTGTGTATAAAATTAATTAACGGGAGGTAAAAAATGCTTAGCCAGAACAGAATTATCTTGAAAAATGTAGGCGATATATTTAAGACATACAGAAAGAAATGCGGATATTCTCGTTCGGAGGTAGCGCAGAAATTAGGAGTTGCGCCGAGAACTCTTGCAGCGTATGAACGAGGAGAAAGAGAAATAGGTATAACGCTTGCTGTAAGACTTGCGAATATTTATGGAACTACAGTAAGATGTTTGTTGGGGAAGAAGCTATCATGGGAGGAAGAAGATGCTTGATGATAAGTATATAGCGGATGGAAGAGAATATAAACGCGTTCGTTTAGAGCTTGAGTTGTCGCAGTATGAGGTGGCATCAAGCATAGGAATATCGAGATATTCGTTGTCAAATTACGAATGCGGAAAGGCAGATATGCCTTTAACGGTCTGCATGAGGCTATATAGGTATTACACACGGCGTGAAAAGGAGCTTATAGATAGCTTTGAAAGCGGATGATATTATGAGAAACTGTTGAAAAACTCAACGAGCAACAGCCTTGGGGGCTTTAGAAAAATAGTACAGAACGGACGAAACGAAGGGGCGCAGCCCCCTTACCCGAAGGCGTACGGGGGTACGTCGAGTGGTGAGTTTCGTTCATAACATAAAGCGATCTTAAGGTGGAAGTTTTCATTTATGAAAATTCCACCTTAAACTTGATAGCAGTGATCCATAAAAAGGCTTATCTGTTTTGTTCTTTTCACTTTATGTGGTCTGTGCATTTTGGCTACAGCCCTCTTTTTTTGTTTGTGAAAATGACTGTGTTGACAGATAATTCACTGTGTGGTATAATGTAACCAATCTGACGCAGATATGCTGCGGTAAAATGGAAGATGTATTGTGTTGGGTCGTATACGAGACAATTATGATAATTAATATTTAACGAGATCAATTGTGAAACGTAGTTTTACAATTGCTTAAATATTAGGCGATTGTAAAATTACTTAAGTTGAAAGTTGGTAATAAAAAATTAAGTTAGAACATTAGTGAGATGTAAAG
>CALXSS010000009.1 GCA_944391225.1 uncultured Clostridia bacterium | reverse complement strand
TACCATATATTACAGCTGCTAATATACTAAGTATACCATATTATTTTGATTATTTCAACAATATTTTATAACTTTTCCCTCTTAAATATCAGCGCATAACACAAAGAATAAAAAAATAATAAAAAACTCTTGACAACATACATCGATAGTGTTATAATAGCTTATGTTGAAACGACATAGATAATATAGCGGGGTAGAGCAGTTGGTAGCTCGCAAGGCTCATAACCTTGAGGTCGCAGGTTCAAATCCTGTCCCCGCACCCATTAAATAACGGGTATACATTGTATACCCGTTATTTTTTATAGTCTGTTTTGTATCTCCCTTACATCTATGTCCCTTACGTTTGTTCCGCTCTCTGCCGCCACAGCCGCCGCTATACCAGCAGCCTCGCCTGTTCCGACACAGATCGGCATCGCTCTGAAGCTTGAATGCGCCATATGCGTTCCGGAAATATTCCTGCCCGCAAGTATAAGTCCATCGATTTTTTCCGGTATAAGGCATCCAAACGGTATTGTATAGCCGTTTTTCTGCTTGAAATTCTTCTGACAGCCTGTCACATCAAGACCGCTTCCCGTGAGATTATGCACATCAAAATTAAACAGCGCGCCGTATACCACATAGTCATCATACTGCACAGCATTTTCTATATCTTCCTTTGTAAGAGTTTTGACACCCTTGAAGTGGCGAGTTTCTCTTATACCTATGAGCGACGCGCTGCCTATAAGATAACAACTCTCATAGCCCGGAACATATTCTCTCAGAAAATCTATTATCGGAATTATTTGCTTTCTTGCGTTTATCTCGGCTCTTGTGAGATCCTCAGCCGATGTTCCGTCAATATCCGTTACATTTGTCATATTACATGTGACAACTCCCGGTATTGTGGACCTGTACAGCAGAACATGCCCTGCCGGATGCGGAAGCTTTTCCTTTGCAAGCGCCTGCAGCTCGCCCTTTTCCGTTTCCACAAGCGTTTCAAAGGACGGTGGAAATACCGCACGCTCCATATCTACTCCTGCCACCTTGAACATGAGCGTTGCGGGCTGCATTTTTCCGTCTGCCTCTCTGCCCTTTACAAATTCAGCGCCGCATTTATACGCTGCGTCTCCATCGCCGGTGGCGTCTATAGCAACGCTCACATTATATACAAAAAAGCCGCTTTTATTTGCGCATATAACGCCTTTGAGCCTGTTTCCGTCCATAACCGTATCATACACAGTCGTATTCAGCAATACGTCTGCTCCCGCCTCCTCAAGCATTTCAAGATACGTCAGCTCCAGCATCTCAGGATCTATCACTGTTATATGCGGACTTGCAAAGCTGTTTTTTTTCGCTGCTCTGTTTAATATCTCCCAATACAGCCTGTTTCCGACTGTGCCGGTAAAATGGCTCATCATTCCCGCTGTCGACATGCCTCCTACCCTGCCGCTGCTCTCAATAAGTATCGTTTTAGCTCCGCAGCGTGCCGCTGCTATTGCCGCCGCCGCTCCCGCCGGTCCTGCCCCCAGGACTGCCACATCATATTTATCTATTTCAGTACACTCTGCTGTATATTTCATATCTACCACTCTCCTTGCTTTTTTACTGAAATAAAATCGTACCGCAAAGCAATAATACCGCCTGCGTACATTAACTATCCAGCCGCCGCAAGCACACCTTACCGCAGCATCATTATAGCTATATGATAGCATATATGTTCATCATTTACCTTGATTTTCGTATCAAATACCTTAGTTATCTTATCAATATTTTTCTATCAAAAATCACAAGCATTTCAATATCAGTATCATCATTATAAACCGCATAAAAAAACCGTATCATAGCTATGGCTAAGCTGCAATACGGTCATGGTACCCCCTGCGAGAATCGAACTCACAACTAGCCCTTAGGAGGGGCTTGTTATATCCATTTAACTAAGGAGGCTTATTCAATTTCACGAGCATATAATTATTATAACATATCTTTAAAGAAATTGCAATAGCTAATACTAATTTTTCTTATATAAATTCATTGCACAATAATTATATGTATTTATATTTTACATCAAAATGTTTTTGTGTATTGTGCACAAATATTTTAAGCTGTTTCATACATAACACCAATATTTTTATAACTGTATTGATTGATCAAATTATTTATTATATAATAGCTGTAGACATCTTATATTCAGCTTTTTGAAGAGGTGAACGCATATAAAAAAAGCAGCTTTTATTACTCTTGCGGCAGCAGCCGCTCTTATGATCGCCGCCCCCGCGGCGGCAAACGCGGCAACCGGCGATATTGTAGGAACTCTGTACACCACAGACATTCTTACAGAGGTGGACGGAAAGCCCATCAACAGCTACTCTCTTGACGGAGAAACACTCATAGCTCTTGAGGATCTCAGGGACTACGGCTTTGAGGTGTACTATAACGATAACGTTCGCAGCGTGTTCATTACAAGAACAGGCACGCCCGATCCCTCGTTCTCTCCTCAGGTCGAACGCGGAAAGGTCGGCTCCACTGCAGGATATTATTACGAAAGCGATATACGCGCATTTATTAACGGAAAAGAAATAGAAGCCTATTCCCTGAACGGGAAAATGGCTGCAAAGGTAGAGCTGATAGGCACAGAATATTTTGACGGACCTCATCCGTTTTACTGCGGCTACAGCTATGATGACAGCAAGCGTCTGCTTTCGCTTTATACCGATCCGTCTAAATACAGCTCATTTGATGACACTCTCAACGATATGTTTGGCACTATTACAGGTCTTTTAGACAGAAAAACATATATGCACACAGATGATTTTTGGTTTGTGAACAGATTCACCGGAGGGCTCATGGGTGGAAACAGCATGAAAAACTATCACGCTGTGTACAATAATGGTCTGATGGTTGATCTTTCAAGCATATTCAGACTGCATTATATAAACCCCGGTGATTTCGCGCTCTCACCTGACGGCGAAACGCTATATCTCTCTAACACCGATATCGAAGGCAATGTTCTGGACTATAAACAGGTGGATCTTTCAAACCTGCACGTATTCCCGGCTGAAAAATCGGATTTTGACGATGCGGCAACCGCTGTTTCAGACACGGGATATAAATACACTCTCAACGGAGTTGAAATACCTGTTTACACTATCGGCTGCGTTGACTACCTGAGACTTGCGGATTTTGACAAATGCGGATTTATATGCTGCTCATATGATGATCTTATGACTCTGACCTATTCCCCTGACGCGGAAAAGAAAAGCGGCATCGAAAAAATAGATATATCAGGCGCGCCAGAGCAACGTGATTATAATAAGGCTATATATCTAAACGGAACTAATTGTATGTATGACCATATTGTTGATATAAACGGAGAACTGTTCATACAGGCTGAGAAGCTTGCGGATCCTGCAATATACAAAGCTCTCTGGAGCGATCAGTATATCGATTACCCGAATAATTACAAATATCGTATGTTAGCAAATTACAGCGCTGAGAATAAGACCGCTGAGCTTTATTATGACACTCCCGCCGAAAATGAGCTTGATAAGTATATAGAATATATAACTGAAAGAGACAAGCCGGACAGCATAGATCACTACAACGGTTTCACTATAATCAAAAGAAAATATGACCTGGATAATGGAGAGTATGACTATACTATAACCGCTTATTCTGATACAGGAATTATCATACCAATATCATCGATCGCCAAACAATATATGAGAAATGATGATGCGCCGTATATACATACCATTGACTGCAAGGTGAACGATGACAGCACCGTTACTGTCACCTTTTCTAATGGAAACAGCTGTACTATAGACCTCTTTAGTCTTAAAATAACCGAATAAAGACGGCAAGGCTGCTGCAAAATTTGCAGCAGCCTTGCCGTCTTTATGAAAATATTACAGGCGAGCATTGTACTCAGCCGCTGATATTCTTATTTCTCATTCCTTCTGCTCTCATTTATTCTCTGTTCTATCATCATATCCTTGACCTTCATAAGCCTTGAGAGATTGCTCCTCTCGCTCTCGTCAAGCTTCATTGTGATATATCTTATAGTGTCCTCATAATTGGGTATCAGAACATATTCAAGAGCGTTCACCCTGCGGCGCGTCTTTTCTATCTCGGCTGCCATGCACTGGATAGCCTTTTCAGTTTCGGCAAGTCTTAAAAGCTCGCCGCGTATATCGTAAAGATCATTTATTGCATTATCAAGCTCACTGCTTGTGAAAGCATAGCCGTAAGGAATGACCCCGCCCCTGTTCTGTTCATGTATCCTGAATGCGGGTATCTCCACGCTCATAATATTTTTTGTTTCGATCTCAAGAGAAAGCTTTCCGCGCGGGATAAGCAGAGCTGCCATTACCGCCTCCCTGCCCATCACTGCCGCCGCCTCAGAAAACGCTCCTGACGAGTGTATCAGCCGCTCCTCTACCTCGCCGCGCTGGCGCTTTGCCATACGCACAAGATCGAGAAAGCGGCGCATCAGCTCATCTCTCTTATCCTTTAAGAGCTTATGACCCTTTCGCGCGGTTTTCAGATCCGCCTTAAGCTTTGTAAGAGCCATTCTTGTAGGATTTATATTCGGGATTATCATAGCGCACCTCCGTGTTATTGACCGCCCTCCGGCTCTGCGCCGTAATACCGCTCTATATATGAAAAATCAATTCGATTAAGCTCGCTCTTGGGCAGGATAGAAAGCAGCCTCCAGCCTATATCCATTGTTTCCTTTATGGAGCGGTCTGTATAATAACCCTGTGAAACATATTCCTCCTCGAACCTTTTAGCGAACTCCGCATACAGCCTGTCAATATCCGTGAGAGCAGCCTCGCCGAGTATCGCCATAAGCTCCTTAGCCTCCTTGCCCCTTGCATACGCTGAGAACAGCTGGTTCATTACATTTGAATGATCCGCTCTTGTTTTCCCCTCGCCTATTCCCTTATCCTTTAGACGCGACAGAGACGGGAGCACATCTATTGGCGGTATTATATTCTTTCGATACAGCTCGCGGCTCAAAATTATCTGTCCCTCCGTTATATATCCGGTAAGGTCTGGGATTGGATGGGTTTTATCATCCTCAGGCATTGTAAGGATAGGGATAAGCGTTATACTGCCCTCGCTCCCCTGCAGTCTTCCGGCGCGCTCATACAGCGAGGCAAGATCGGTATACATGTATCCCGGATAACCGCGTCTGCCGGGCACCTCCTTGCGCGCCGCGGACACCTCGCGCAAAGCGTCGGCATAATTCGTTATATCCGTCATTACGACAAGCACATTCATGCCCTGCTCAAACGCGAGATATTCCGCCGCCGTAAGCGCCGCGCGCGGCGTGGCGATACGCTCAATAGCTGAATCGCTCGCAAGATTGATGAACATAACCGTTCTTTCAAGCGCGCCTGTCCTTTTAAAATCCTCTATAAAGAAATCTGCCTCCTCGTATGTTATGCCTATAGCGGCAAAAACAACAGCAAATTTACTGTCATTCCGGAGCACCTTAGCCTGACGTGTGATCTGCGCCGCAAGATTCGCATGCGGCAGACCGCTGCCCGAAAATATCGGCAGCTTCTGACCGCGCACAAGCGTATTCAAGCCGTCTATCGCGCTTATACCGGTCTGTATGAACTCCTCCGGATACAGCCTTGACGCCGGATTCATCGGAGTGCCGTTTATATCAAGATACTTCTCAGGCACAAGCGCGCTTTCCATTGCCGGGCTGCCCATGCCGTCAAACACCTTTCCGAGCATATCGGGCGCCACTCCAAGCTCAATGCCATGACCGAGAAACCGCGCGCGGCTCGTCTGCGGATTTATTCCCGCGCTGCTTTCAAACAGCTGCACAAGAGCGCGTCCGCGCTCTGTTTCAAGGACACGGCAGCGGCGTTTTTCGCCGTTCTCAAGAATTATCTCTCCAAGCTCGTTATATGCCGCATCCTCCACCTCGTCTATGAGCATAAGAGGTCCGGCTACTTCACGTATAGTTCTGTATTCCTTTGCCATTTAAAACAGCTCCTCTCCGCTATCTGCCGCCGCGCCCTCCTCAGCACGTATTTCTCTTTCCATTTCGGCATAAATGCTTTCAAACTCTGCATCTGCCCGGCTCTCGTCTACATATTTCATTCTTCCAACAGCCTCGCGCACAGGCAGCTTTACAATATGCTCTATATCTCCGCCCTTATCTACCGCCTCAAGCGACAGCCTGTAAAAGCTGAGTATAAGCCGCATCATCAGATACTGCTTGTGGAACGAGGTATAGGTATCGATCTCATGAAACGCGTTCTGGTGCAGATAGTCCTCTCGAACAGACCTCGCCGCCTCAAGCTTTACCCTGTCGCGGCTGCTAAGAGCATCCATACCAACAAGACGCACTATCTCGTCAAGCTCCGCCTCCTCCTGAAGCAGCTTCATCATCTCGCCGCGCAGCTCCGTCCAGTCCGGCGCGGCATGCTTTGACAGCCAATCCTCAATGGTGTCAAGATAAAGCGAATAGCTTGTAAGCCAGTTTATAGCCGGAAAATGACGCTTATACGCCAATGAGGAATCCAGCCCCCAGAACACCTTAACTATTCTCAGCGTTGCCTGTGATACAGGCTCGGATATATCGCCTCCCGGCGGTGAAACCGCACCTATAACAGAGAGCGCTCCCTCCCTGCCGTCGCTGCCTAAGGCTATGACTCTTCCTGCGCGCTCATAAAATCCGGCAAGGCGGCTGCCCAAATATGCAGGATAACCCTCCTCGCCCGGCATTTCCTCCAGTCTTCCCGACATCTCCCTGAGCGCCTCTGCCCACCTTGAGGTGGAATCCGCCATCAATGCCACGCTGTAGCCCATATCCCTGAAATATTCCGCTATTGTTATGCCCGTATATATTGACGCCTCACGAGCTGCTACAGGCATATCTGAGGTGTTCGCTATAAGCACCGTTCTTTCCATAAGCGTTCTTCCGGTCTTTGGATCGCGTATTTCGGGAAATTCGTTAAGAACGTCAGTCATCTCATTTCCGCGCTCGCCGCAGCCGATATACACTACTATGTCAGCGTCAGCCCATTTTGCAAGCTGGTGCTGCACCACCGTTTTTCCGCTGCCGAACGGTCCCGGCACCGCCGCCACGCCTCCCTTAGCTATGGGGAACATAGTGTCTATGACCCTCTGACCCGTGGCAAGCGGTACGTCAGGCGGCAGCTTGCGCCTGTACGGCCGCTGAACGCGGACAGGCCAGCGCTGCATCAGCCTTAGCTCGGTGACCTTTCCGTCACTACCATCTATAGTGCCTATGACCTCCTCGACGGTGTACTCTCCATCTGAAAGCCCCCTGAGTCTGCCCTTTACTCCGGGCGGCACCATTATCCTGTGCTCAACAGCGTCTGTTTCGCTCACTGTTCCAATAATATCTCCGCCTGAATATTCCGCTCCATTCTCTGCCAAAGCGGTAAATTTCCATCTTTTTTTGCGGTCAAGCGCCGGCACGCTTACACCGCGCTCAAGTCTGCTGCCCGCCTTTTGCTTTATAGCATCAAGAGGACGCTGTATGCCGTCGTATATGCTGCCGATAAGCCCCGGTCCAAGCTCAGCTGAAAGCGGCATTCCCTGCGGAACTACCTCCTCGCCCGGCGCTATACCTGATGTCTCCTCATATACCTGTACCGACGCAAGCCCGCCGTGTATCTCTATTATCTCGCCTATAAGCCCGTATCTGCTGACACGCACCATATCGAACATGTTTGCAGACTCCATTCCCGATGCTATTACGAGCGGACCGGATACCTTTGTGATAATACCGTTCGTTTTCAAATCATCATCTCCTATTCGCAGTACAGCCGCTTAAAGTATGTCAGCTCCGACCGCCTGCTCCGCATATTCCGAAAGACGCTTTTCATATCCGCCTTTTTTGCCGGCGGGTATAGGTATAACCGCCGGAACGAGCGAGCGATTATATTTATCACATTCGCCGCGCAGCATTTCATAATAATCCTCTGTAATAAATACTATCCCGTATTCGCCTGACGCCATTTTTCTGAGCGCGTTAAGCGCCTGCTCCCTGCTCTCCACACTTACCGTATCGAAACCGAGAGCCATAAAGCCGCAGACATGATCGTAGCCGCCTATAACACCTATGCTGTACATATTGCTCACTCCTTTATATCCGCATCCCTCAGATAAAGCCTGTACATTATCTGCCTTATTCTCTTTATCTCCTCGCCCTTTTCATATATATAATACGCCACAGGCTCTATACCGAACGCGCCGCGGCCGGCATCACGGAACATTTCGCCAAGGATCTCCGCTTTGTAGCGTTCATATACGCTGATGCCGGAGCGCAGCGCATTTGCCTCCTCTGCTCTGCCGCTCTTTTCGAGCATAGAGCAGAGCTCATCAACATCACGCGCGCGTGCAAGCGTTATTGTGCTGTTTTCCGGCGACACCAGAGCGTTCTCTATAAAGCTCCTGTTTCGTTTTTCTCTGAGACAGCGCGCTGCCGTTCCTATGTCTGTAAGCTCAGCCTCTCTGCTGATATACCCTTCAAAAAATCTGCTGCGGCTGCTTTTGGCTCTCTTATAGCTCCAGCTGAAATACGCCTTATCAAGATACATATCAGCCTGCTGCGCGTCATTCGTCTTTGACAGCAGCTCATACGCCCCCTCGGCAGCCGAACGCAGCGGCTCGCCCACAGAGCCAAAGCTGCCGCCTGCCGCCAGGACTGCAAGCGCTGACGGGTACAGCGACGGCTCTTTCATAAGCCCCGCCGGATCTAAGCCTATCATACCGCATTTAAACGCCGCCTTAAGATTATGAAAATCATTCCTGATAAGCAGTATATCAAGCGGCGTATCCCCTCCGCACGCGCTTAAAATATCGTTCCACGCCCGTCTCAGCTGAGACGACAGCTCTGCGTCCAGCTCAGAGCGGCTCGATACGATCCCGTCAAAATATCCGGCAGACCTCAGATACTCAGCCGCGCCCCGGCTGTCCATTTCGGATAATCTGTCAAGCTCCGCTCCGCTCAGCAGTCTGTTGCTGAGCGAACGGGCGTATGCAACAGCATACGCATGATCTGTACCCATTATCCCACCTCCGTTACAAGTCTCGCCGCAGCTGCGATCAGGCGGTCATTATCCTCGAACATGGCTTCTATTGAACAATTTTCGTATATCCTGCCCGAGCTTATTATAAAGCCTCCGCTTATCGGCACCGGCTCGCTTTCAAGCACAAGATGCCCCTCTGAAACAAGCAGGCGGCAGCGGTCTATGAATCCGTTCGGCATACGTTCAAGATCCCGCTTGTTGAACGAAATACTTCCGCCCTTTTTGGGCGCGCATGCCGAAAACATATCGTACATTATCTCAAAATACCGCTCAACAGGATAGCTTAGTATGCGCGCCTTTGCTTTATCCACCGCCGCCGCTATAAATTCAGAGCGCAGCCTTGCAAGGCTCCGGCTGCGCTCAAGCCTGCGCTGTGATTCGAGCATCATTATTTCTTTTTCTGTGTTGGCGCTTACCGCGGTCTCATATTTTCTTTTCCACTGCTGCTGTTCATAGTATCCGGCAGCCTCGCTTTCCTTTATCTCACGCCGCGCCTCATTTACTATAGACGCTGCCTTTCTTTCAGCCTCGCCTATTATACTTTCAAGTATCACTTCCAGACGGTTCATATGACCTACATCCTTTCGCGCGGTCTTTTATCAACAAGACCGGCATTTATTTCAGATATTTATTATTATCAGGAATGAGAATATAAACGCCAGCAGCGCATACAGCTCCACAAGCGATGCCGATACGATAGCCTTTGAGTTTTCCTCCGGCTTTTTTGCGATTATATTCACCCCCGCCGCGCACACGCGTCCCTGAGCTATGCCCGAGAATAATCCGCCGAGCGCTATCGGCAGACACGCTGCAAGATACGCCAGCCCCGCTGCCGCTCCCTCCGGCGCGGTCCCGCCGAGCACGCCGGTATTAAGCAGCACCATGACTCCTATTATAAGTCCATACAATCCCTGCGTTCCGGGAAGCAGCTGCAATACAAGCAGCTTTCCGAATTTGCCCGGATCATCCGTTATCACGCCTGCGGCAGCCTCGCTGGCTGTTCCCACTCCCTTTGCCGAGCCTATGCCTGCCATTCCCACCGCGAGCGCCGCTCCTGTTAGCGCCAAAAATAATCCCATGTTCATTATACTCTGTCCTTTCTTTTCTATCACTCAAACCTGTAATATCTGCTGTCAAGCCGGAGCGGCTTGTATGCTCTGCCGCCGCCCTCGTAAAACTTACTGTAAAATTCAACATACTGCAGCCTGTTAGTATGAACATATGCTCCGAGCATATTAATGGCAAAATTCATGCCGTGACCTATTATCGATATGACCACAAACATAGCTATATTGCCTGATATTGTGCCAAGGATATTTACCACATTGGCTATAACTCCCGTTGCCAGACCGAGCGCCATAAGCCTTGAATATGAAAGTATATCGCTCACATAGCTCGTTATCCCGTACAAGCTCACCACTCCGCCGAGAGCTTTGCCTATTATGCCCTTTTTATGCCTTCCCTGAGTAAGCACAAGCCCTATAGCGGAGGCTGCCATGCCATACAGCCCTATATTGCCTATGCCGCCAATTCCCAGTCCTGCTCCGGCTGCAAATACCGCAGCAAATATCAGAACGAGCATCCACAGCCCCACGTCAAAAAACGCTTCGCTAAACCGTCTGTCACGTACTAACATGTAAAAGCTTATTCCCATTCCTACAAGTATCTGTATAAGCCCAAGTATAACGCTGAATATGAGCAGCTTTAGCGGCTCTGACACAGGATCTATCCACAGCGGTCTTAACACAGCTGTTCTTCCAAGAAATGTTTCCGACACAGCCGAGACAGCGTTTCCGAAAAAGCTGCCGTACATAAAGCCCCAGAATACCGTCGATATGCCGCAGAAGAAAAACATTCTGAACATTCCGCGCTTTTCCGGCTCCAGCCTGCTGCCGAACGCGAGCGCTCCGCATACAAGCATCACGAGCATTCCATAGCCGGCATCGCTGAACATCATCCCAAAAAACAGATAATAGAAAAATGCCATTATCGCATTCGGATCAATATCCCGCGGAGAGGGCAGACTGTAAGTCGCTGTTACTCCCTCCACCGCAGATGCGAAAGCGTTGTTCTCAAACGCGCGCGGAGTATCGGGCGAGCCTTCCGCGTCCTCTATCTCACACACACAGCCGCTGTTTTCAAGCAGATCACTTATGTGCCGCGTGCTCTTTTTCGGAACATAGCCCTTCAATATAAACACATATCTTGTTCTTCCTGTTTTCTCAGCCGCCTGGCACTGCTGCTTCTTTATCAAAAGAGTATCATACAGCAGCCTTAGCTCATCGCATTCTTTTGAAAGAGCCTTTATCCTTTCTGTATACTCCTTCTTTTTCGTTTCAAGCTCCTCCGCGTTTTTGCGCAGCCTTCGCGCCTCGCTTTTAGGCGGCAGCTCTGTTTTCATTGCTGTTTCTTCAAAATTTATATCGCAAAGCAGCTTTTCCGCGTCCTCGCTGCCGCGCATATACACTATCCATAAAACAGTCTGCTCCTTTGATACGCTCAATATCTCTATATGCGCCATAAGCTCCGGATACCTCCGCATTGCGCTTTCAAAATACCTCTCGTCCGCTTTTCCCTGCACGCGTCCTGTCTTTATGACTGTATGCTCCGTGCCACCTATCCCCAGCGGCACATCACAGCTGAAATACGGCTCAAGCTGATGCGCTTTGCCGCTGAGCTGCTTTATTTTTTCGTCCGCCTCCGCTATGCTCTGCTCCGCTCCTGTTATCTCGCTGCATATTTCAAGCAGCCTGTGTCTCTGCACCCTGACCTCCGCCGATGCAGTTGGACGGGATTTTAAAAAGCTGTCCTTATGTGGAACATATCTTTCTATCACCGCCAAAGCCTTTTCCACCGTCTCCGTATCACGGTTAATACGCGTCTCCCATTTTGCGGCGCTCTCCTTTCGCAGACCCTCCTGCCGTATTTCCTCTACCTGCACGGCTCCGGCGCGCTGCAATCGCTTTATAACATTTTCGCGGTCATGTATCATACCATAGACGGTGATACTGTTCATTCCGAGAATAGCCAAAAGATCACCTCCCCAGTACCGCTTTTTCTATGCTCTCTATGACCTTATCCTCTATCTCAGAAAGTCTTTTTCTCTCCTCCTCAAGCAGTCTTTCGGTTTCCTCGTCAAAGAGCACGGCTTTGAGCTCGTATTCCTCAAGCCTTTCCTTTCTGTATTTCCTGCCGCTGCGCTCACACTCGCGCTTTACCACCTCAAAGCCGGTTTCCATTGTCTTTTTTGAGCTTTCTTTCATCTTCCGCGCCTCCTCGCGCGCTCTGCTCACTATCCGTTCAGCCTGCTTTTCTGTATCAAGTATTTTATCCAGCGATTCCACCCGATCACCGCCTTTCTTACGATAAATTCATTTTATATATAATATGACCCGTTTTTCCGTTATTTATTTCTGTTGTTTTAATTTTATCAGAATGCACGCTATAACACAACCCTCAAAACCGCCTATACTGTGGATATTACAGACTTGCTGCAACGCTGATACTAATAGCCGTTTACATGCTCTGCATAATATACCCACAGGAATATTCTCCGTGATACTCTGCCGATCCAAACGCCTCATTCCCGGCTTAATTTTCTGTTGACAAAAGCCTGACAATGAGGTAAAATTATTTTAACGATACTGTAATTAGTACAAATAATACAGAAAGAGGCAACAGTGATGAAAAAAAGACTTATTGACGCTGCAATGGACAGAGCAGCAGCGGATTTTGTTATAAAAAACGGCTTCATTGCAGACGTTTTTACAGGACGGTTCCTGCAGTGCGACGTCCTTATAAAAGACGGCAAAATATGCGGTATTGGAGAATACGACTGCGCCAATATCATAGACGCATCGGGAAAATATATCCTGCCGGGATTTATTGACTCGCACCTGCATATAGAATCCTCAATGGTAACGCCGCCGCAGTACGCAAAGGTCGTTATGCCGCACGGCGTTACGACAGTGATCGCCGACCCGCATGAAATAGCGAACGTATGCGGCAAAAACGGACTTGATTTCATGAAAAAAAGCTCTGAGGGACTGCCGCTCGATATTTACTACATGCTGCCCTCATGTGTTCCCGCAACGGCGTTTGAGCACTCGGGAGCTGCGCTTACAGCGGCTGATACCCGCGAGCTTGCAGACAGCTTTTTCGGCATAGGCGAGATGATGAATTACCCGGGAGTTGTATCAGGAGATGAGCAGACTCTCGCCAAGCTTATCGGCTCCAACATAGACGGTCACGCGCCCGGGCTCAGCGGCAGAAGGCTTGACGCGTATGTATGCGCTGGAATAAAGACCGACCATGAATGCTCAAACGTGAACGAGATGCTTGAAAAGATAAGCAAGGGAATGTATGTTTCTATACGCGAAGGCACGCTTTCAAAGGATCTCTCAAGGCTTATACACGGTGTCAATCAGCACACATATCGTTCCTGCACATTCTGCACTGACGATAGATTCATCGGCGAGATCATACGCGACGGCTCTATAGACTATATGGTAAAAAGGAGCGTTGCGCTTGGTGTTGATCCGATAATGGCTGTAAGCATAGCCTCGCTCAATGCCGCGCGCTGCTACGGTCTTAACGACCGCGGAGCTATAGCGCCGGGCTATAATGCCGATCTGCTCATAGTAAACAACCTGCATGACTTCAAAGTAGAGGCTGTATTTAAAAACGGCATAAAGACGGCAGAAAACGGGACCGCGCTTTTTGATGTGCCCGAATGCGACACAGGCTCTGTTACTGACACTGTTCATCTTGACACAGTAACGCCTGAATTTTTCGATCATGATACGCCTGATGAATTTACCGCTATAGAGCTGACTCCCGATTCCATCATCACAAAAAAAGTGACAGCTCACAAGGGCGATACGCTTTCAAAGGTATGCGTTATAGAGCGTCATCACAACACGGGCAATAAGGGCTTTGGCTATGTAAGGAACTACGATATTAAAAACGGCGCTATTGCCGCATCGATCGGTCATGACTCGCACAATGTGATAGTTATAGGCGACAACGACAATGATATGGCAGCCGCAGTAAACGCGCTCGGCAAATCAGGCGGGATATGCGTTGCCTCAGGCGGAGAGACAAAGGCAAGGCTGGAGCTTGAAATAGCAGGGCTTATGACAAACAAAAACGCAGACTATGTTACAGATGAGCACGATAAACTGATAGAAGCCGCGCGCAGCCTGGGTGTGAACGAGGCGGCTGATCCGCTTTTATCGCTCGCTTTTCTGCCGCTGCCCGTGATACCGGAAATACGAATAACCGACAGCGGACTGTTTGATGTAACTGAATTCAGATTTATTGATCGAGAAAGGACGATCTATTATGGGAACTAAAAAATACAGCCTTGACAAGGGATGGAAATTCCATAACGGTGATATACCATCACCGTTTATAAACAGCCATACAAAAACCTATATGGCAGCGAAAGCAGGAGGCGCAATAGGCGCGGCAAGTCCGGATTTTGACAAAAGCGGTTGGACTGATGTTGACCTTCCGCACGATTACGCGGTGGCAAACGAGATAGATGAAAAATACGGTCCTGCCACAGGATATAAAAAGCGCGGCAAGTCGTGGTATTCAAAGCGGTTCAGGCTCGATGAATCAGACCGTGACAAGCAGATCCTGATTGAATTTGAGGGAATAACAGGAGAAAGCACCGTTTATCTTAACGGCTCTGTGATAGGCAGAAACTACAGCGGCTACAACAGCTTTACCGTAGACGCTACCGACATGGCTCTTTACGGCGATACAATAAACGATCTAACCGTCCGCGTTGACGCAGACCTTATTGAGGGATGGTGGTACGAGGGCGCGGGCATATACCGTCACGTAAACCTATATAAAAAAGAGCTGCTCCACTTTGAGCATAACGGAGTATTCTTTGAGCCTGTTAAAATGGACGCGTCGACCTGGTGTGTTTATACACATATAACAGCCGGAAACATGCACAGCGAGGACGAGCGCTTTGAAATAGTCCTGTCACTTACAGACAGAGATGGGAACGAGGTAGGAAAGACTTCAGGTGAATTCATTATAAACGGCGAGAGCGTATGCGATTACGGACTTGACTTTTTCACCTACAGTCCTCAGCTCTGGGATATAGATGACCCGTATCTATACACTGCAAAGGCTGAGATACGCCAGAACGGAGCGGTCATAGACAGCTTTACCGCGGACATAGGCTTCCGCACCATATCCATTGATGCTGAAAAGGGATTTTTCCTTAACGGCAGACATGTAAAGCTTTACGGCACCTGCAATCATCAGGACCATGCCGGAGTGGGCGTGGCAGTGCCTGACAGCGTAAACGAATACAGGATAAGGCTGCTTAAGGAAATGGGCTCAAACGCATACAGAGCGGCGCACGGCAACGCCTCAAAGGCTGTGCTTGACGCCTGCGACAAGTACGGTATTCTTGTAATGGATGAGAACAGGCAGTATAACACGGCTGAAACAGACGGTCTTAAGCAGGTACGGGATATGGTGCTGCGCGACAGGAACCATCCGTCAGTAATAATGTATTCGCTGTTTAATGAGGAGCCATTGCAGGGCACATACACGGGCAGGAAACTTGCCAAAAGGCTGCGCGCAGAGGTGGAGCGGCTCGACGGCACAAGGTTCACGCTCGGCGCGATGAACAACGGGCTGCTCTCGGAGGACGGAGCTTATGACATATGCGACATTACCGGAATAAACTATCAGACTAATATGTATGACGCGTTCCACAGCAAATTCCCGAATATGCCGGTTGTGGGCAGCGAAAATTGCAGCGCGTTCATGACGCGAGGCTGCTATAAAACTGACCACAGCAAGCAGCTTATAGACTCGTTTGACAGTGAGTGCGCGCCGTGGGGAAACACATACCGCGACGGCTTCAAACAGATCGACGAGCGCGATTATATAATGGGATACTTTGTATGGACAGGCTTTGACTACCGCGGCGAACCGACTCCGTTTGCCTATCCATCAATATCGACGCAGTTTGGAATAATGGACACCTGCGGATTCAGAAAATCAGCGTACTATCTTAACAGATCGTTCTGGATCGATGAAAGAATAGTTCACATAGCCTCCCACTGGAATTATGCTGAGGGAGAAGACGTGCATATAACCGTTTTCACCAACTGCCCTGAAATAGAGCTGCTTATAAATGGTGAAAGCTGCGGCAAAAAAGCGGCAGGAGACAACAACACGGTGGAATTTGATGTGAAATTTGCGCCCGGCGAGATAACCGCTCGCGCGACCGACGGCAGCGCGGCAGATACTGTATACACCTGCTCAACAACAGCCGCTGTTGAGCTGTGCGCCGGAGACGATACGGTTTATGAAAATGACGCGGTGTGTATAAACGCGCGCGCAGTTGATGAAAACGGCAGATTCGTATTCAACGCCAGTGACAAGATACATTTCAGCGTTGAGGGCGGAACAGTCCTCGGAGTGGGCAACGGCGATCCAAACTCACACGAGCCGGATAAGGCTGACACACGCCGCCTTTATAACGGCTGCTGCCAGGCGGTCGTGGCGCCGCACGAGGGAGCTGAGCTCATAACAGTGACAGCTGAAACTGAAAACGGCGTCAAATCAACGATTTCTCTGCCCGTTTCGGCAAAGGAAAACGCGCCGGAATATATTCCGTCAGTAAGGGAAAAATATCTTACAAAATGGCGCCAGACTCTTGAGCTTTCAACTGAATATCCCGACTGGTCAGCTGAAATATCCGACAGTGATATGAACACGTGGGTAGTGACGAGCGTTGGCGGAGGATATGACGATATATTCAACGGAAAAACAGGCTTTGCTATGTATAAAACAAAGACTACGATCAACGAGGGTGAACGTATAGTTTTCTGCGAGCTTTTCGGAGACCTTGCCGATGTCTATATCAATAACGAGAAGGTGGTCTCCGGATCATGCCCATACGGCAAGCGTTTTGAATACATAAGCAATATAACAGGCGAGATAACTGTCACAGTAGTTATTGAGAGCCGACGGGTTTCGGAGCCGGGAGGCATAAGCAAGCCTGTAATAGTGTCCGACTGACAGAAAGGAAAATTGAAAATGAAGCTGCCTAACGATCCAGCAATACTTTTGAGTCTGCTTAACACAAAGCTTAGAGATTATTATTCATCGCTTGACGAGCTTTGTGACGATCTTGAGGCTGATAAGCAGGCTCTAATAGATAAATGCCGCATGATAGGCTATGAATACAGCGCGGAAAGGAATCAGTTTATATAGGGTGATAACATGCTTGAAACCGAACTTAAATGTATGCTTGATGAAGAAACATATCTGAATCTTGAAAAACTTTTTGACTGGGACTGGGTAAAGGAGCAGGTCAACAGCTATTACACAGACCGCGAGAATCTGCTGAAACAGAACGGGATAACTCTCAGGGTCCGCACAAAGGACGGAAAGAACAAAATACAGATAAAGGTGCATAAAAACGCCGACAGCCCCCTGCAGATATGCGAGGAGGCGGAATATGACACGGCTGAGATACCTGAGCATTTTACAGCCGGCGAGGTGGAGAAAATGACCGGAGTTCATGCTGAAGCCTCGCTGCTCGGCTCTCTCTCCACACTCAGGCACAGTCTTATATACGGCGGCAATACCGAGATATGCCTTGACAAAAACGAGTTTCTTGACAGAACTGACTACGAGATAGAGCTTGAATACACCGGCAGCGTTCCTGAGGAGCTGCTTGAGCTGCTAAAGGCTCAAGGCGTTGAGTTCAGCGAGCCGGCAGTAGGAAAATGTACCCGTTTTATGCGCAGGCTATACGACATAATACACGGCGAATGAGACTGCAGCCCCATTAAAACAAAAGCACACAGCCCCTTCATGGCGGCTGTGTGCTTTTGTTATTCCCATATCGCATAAAACCGTATGAACAAAGTCAGCGATCTATCTAAAATCCATATACCTCATGAACATATCCGCAAACTCCGGCGCATCTGCCAGAGCGAGATCCTCTGACACAGCCTTTATCCTGTCTATTGCCCCCATTCCCCGCCGATGCTCCAAAAGCTTGACCGCGCCTCCCAATGAGCTGTTGCCTACCGCTATACAACGCTGTGAAAGCTCGGGCGGCAGCAGTCCGATACGGCATGCTTTTTCTATATTGAGCCGCTTGCCGAAGCCTCCGGCGAGAAAAACATTTTTAATGTCCCTCTTTTCTATGCCCGATCGTTTTATAAGCAGCTCTATGCCGGCGCGCACGGCTGATTTTGCCGTTTGCAGCTCCCGCACGTCCCTCTGAGTAAAGTATATATCCTCTGCTGCCTTGTATCCCCGCTCTGTGCAGCCTGTGAGCAAGCCTGTATCATCCGCGATACAGACATCAAGCAGCTCCGCCATAAGCTCTATTATACCGCTGCCGCATATCCCACATGGCGGTTTATCACCTATGGTTTTTACCGTCCCCGTTTTTAACGACACCGAGCTTATAGCTCCCTCGACTGATCCTGTTCCGCATGAGATGCGTCCACCCTCAAAAGCCGGACCGGCAGCCGTTGAGGTGCACAAAATGCGCTCCCTGTTTCCTACAGCCATCTCTCCATTCGTTCCAAGATCTATAAACAGATTTATCTCCTCCGCCTCGTCAAAGCCGCACATGTACAGACCCGACAGAATGTCGCCGCCTACAAAGGCGGATATACCGCCTATCGCCTCAGCGTCATCAAGCATTCCAAGCCGCTCATTTTCAAGCGTCTGCGCCCGGAACGGATATACCCCAAGGCTCGTGCAGTCATGACCCATAAGCAGACTTTTCATCACGGTGTTAGCAGCTATTATTATCCTCCCATCAGAACCGCCCAGTTTTTTTACACAATCTCTGAGCTGATATTCAATAATCGCTCTGAGCTCCGCGCCTCTGCCATGGTTGGCAGCCTCTATACGCGAAAGCACATCCGCGCCAAACCTGCGCTGAGCGTTCAGCTCTGAGTTAGAACCGATCATTTTTCCGTCTCGAAACTTCATTGCGGCTATGGTCGTAGTACCTATATCTATACAGATACCGCTGGCAGTGGAGGGACGGTAATCAAATGCTGTTACTATCTCAAACCTTTTCCCGCTGTTCTTTACACGCCTCGGGCAGTCCCGCGCCGCACAAACCGAACAATCGTGCTGCGATCGGAACACGCCCTCATCATCAGTGAGCGTCAGCTCATAGCCCATCGTCTTTACGGGCGAAAACATCATTCCGTCAGTCAGCGATATATCTGCCGCTCCTGTTTTTTCAAGTATAACGCGCTGCTCACTTATAGGCATCGTTTCCGGCGCCTCGCGCCTTTCACGGATCCCTTTGCCCATGCGCGCGCACAGATACTTTATCTCCTCAGCCGTTTCGGTATCGGCTTCAAACAACACACTGTCAGCTATAGCATTGACTATAAGTCCGGCAAGTCCCTCGCCCTTTTTGAACAACTCCTCTGAATATCCGCTTATACCTGCTCCTGCCGTTATGATCACATATATATGTCCCTCGTCAGCACAGATATATCTCCTGACCTCCAAAAGCTCCTGCGCACGCCGAAAAAGCGCATCGTACTCAGACGATACGCTTTCATAAATCATGTCCCCTTCCCTGCACCCAAGGAGCTTGAGCACCTCGTTCTTGTCAGGGATTATATCCATAATCTTTATATCTTTATTATTTACTGTTTGCAATTCTCTCCGCCATTTCTCTCAGCTCGTCTGCCACGCTGTTAGGTGAAAGTATTCTTACCTTTCCTCCAAACATGAATACCCACGATAAAAATACCGGGCTTATTGCCACGTCTACAGTTATGTTGAACGTTTTTCCATCCGGCTGAGGCTCAAATTTTACATCAGGACCAAACTTGTCCATTACCGCATTTGTCACATCGTCTGCACAGTTAAGCGTCACGGAAACTATGTCTCCGTTGTACATCCCGAAAAACTTGCGCGCATATTCGGGAATATCCACATCGCTGAATACCTTGCGTCCATCGCGGCGCTCAGCTCTGATGTCTATAGACGCCATCCTATCCACACGGTAATGCTTTATAAGCTGCGTTTCCGATTCATAGCCTATCAGATAATAGTTCTCATTATTCCATATAAGCGCCCAAGGGCTAACTATGTATTTCCCGCCGGAGCGTCTGTATACCCTTTTCTTGTTTATGTCCCAATCAAAATACATAAACGATATTTTTGAATTATCCTGTATCGCATAATGTATCTTATCGACATTCAGATACACGCTTTCATTAAGTGTTTTTATCCTGTTCGTAACGTATACCTGGCTTTGCAGCCTTTCAGAGTCATAAATATTCGCAAGACCCTCAAGCTTGCGTATAATATCGTTTGACTTCTTTTTCGTTAAAAAACGCGATGCCTGTACCGCATCCACAAGCAGACGCAGTTCAGCCAGCTTAAAATCCGGATTTGCCAGATAATATTTGAACTGCTTTGAATGCACCGGCACTATTTCATAGCCCAGCGCTGCCATCGCCTCAAAATCACGGTAAATACTTTTGCGCTCCGCTTTGATCCCCGACTGCGAAAGCTGACGTATTATCTCCGTTATGGAAATTGGATGATCCTCGTCAGTCTGTTTTCTGAATATTTCAATAATGTAATACAGCTTAAGCTTTTGTTTTTCACTCCGTGGCATACGGCAAGCAACCCCCTTCTGTTGAAACCATGATGTCTAATTCATGTTGTCCTCTTATATTGTGCAGCTTTTTTCTTATCCTCTCCCGATATACGTCTTGATTCACGCATCTTTTGTATTGCTATATTCTGCACCGGCGCGCTCAACCTCCCGCCCTCAAGCAGCTCCATTACCTTTTGCGGAAACTTCACCGCTGCAGTCGCGATAAGCCAGCCCTGCATCATTTGCAGATAATAAAAATCAGACCGTACCGTTACAGTTCTTTCAAGAACAAAATCTATATATCCTTCCTCAAGGTACTGTTCCATCAACAGCTTAAAGCCGTATCTCTGTACCCATGGATTTTTACTGAACAAAAAAATATCTATATCCTTTATAAGACGTTCCTTGTATTGTCCGGCAGCATTGAACTTCACAGTATCACATACCGCCCAGTTTGTTATGCTTCCGGCAAAAGACAGCATATCCTCCATAAGCTCCTCATAGCTGACATTTCTTGATGCAAGTACCAGCCCGTTCAATATGAGCTCCTCATTAGTTCTGCCCTTTTTACAGGAAAGGAATCCGTCTTTATCCCCTTTTGATATTTTCTTTGCCATGCTGCGCAGCTCCGGCATCCTTATCCCTATTATATCAGCTCCGCCAGGGATCAGCTTTTTATTGAAATCCCTGTATTTTTCATCTGCGGCTGAATACAGATATGATACCAGCTCATCATAATCATTCTGCGTCCATTCTTCCTTGATAAGCTCCATGTTTTTACTCCCATTATTACATGTTTGCAAAGCTCACACGCTAATATAAACACACCTTGCCGCGAGCCTGCCAACGACTATATTATAACATTATATTGTTAATTTTGCAACACATTTTTTTGAATTTTATCCGATTTTTTCTTGTGTTCAGCGTTTAATATTGACATTTTTGCACAAATATATTAAAATATACTGAGAGACTGTTGCTAAGCGCAGCGAGCTTGAACAGCCTAAAGTCGCTTTAGAAAAACAGCGCTCAATACACCGGCATGGACAAAGCTTTTCCATGCCTGAAAGGAATCATATTTATGAAAAGGCTTATACCTGTAATTCTATCTGCTTCCCTTATGCTTTGCGCCTGCGGCGGCAAGACACCAACGGAGGAGATAGCCGAAACAAAATCAGAAGCCCAAAACGAGCTTCAGGATATGACCACAGAAGAAAAAGTCGCGCAAATGCTGATGATACGCTGCGACAGCGCGAATATGGAAAATATACTTGAGCTTCAGCCGGGCGGCATAGTTATGTTCGCGGTTGATTTTAAGGATCTTTCAGAAAAAGAGGTAAAGAAAAAAATACAGGGCTACAAGGACGCGTGCGCCATCAAGCCTGTTATTGCTGTTGACGAGGAGGGCGGCACTGTTGTGAGGGTAAGCTCTAATCCGCAGCTGTGCGACGAAAAATATGAAAGTCCGCAATACTATTACAATAACGGCGGACTTGATGCCATAAAGGAAAACACCGCCGAAAAATCCGATCTGCTGCGCGAGCTGGGCATAACCATGAACCTTGCGCCTGTAGTAGATGTTTCTACAGATCCGCAGGACTTCATCTATGACCGCTCTCTCGGCTGTGACGCGATGATCACTTCTCAGTACGCCTCTGAGGTAGTGGCGGTAATGAAGGAGCATGGCATGGCGTCATGCCTTAAGCATTTTCCCGGATACGGAAACAACATCGATACTCACACAGGCATAGCAATAGACGAAAGACCGATAGACTCACTGCGTGAAAACGATTTTCTGCCATTTAAAGCAGGAATAGATGCCGGAGCTGACGCTGTACTTGTATCTCACAATATAATTAACGATGTTGATCCGTCGCATCCAGCCTCAATATCAAAGCCTATACACGAGATACTCAGAACTGAGCTTTCGTTTACAGGCATAATCATGACTGACGATATGTCTATGGATGCTATGAACGAATATGAATCGCCCTATGTACAGGCTGTGACTGCCGGCAATGATATGATAATTGTTACCGACTATGAAACAGCCTACAACGAGATATTATGCGCCGTCAATGACGGAACGATCCCTATGGAGACTATAGACAAGGCTGCCGGACGAATAGTTGAATGGAAGGCATTATCCGGCATTTCCTAAAAAACAGCTGAGCCGTACAACACTAAGCGGCTCAGCTGTTTTTTATAGTATCTTCAAATACCGTATTTATTCTCTATAGCCTGATACTCCTTTTCAGTAATTGGCACTATAGTTCCATGCCGGAAAATATCAGGCGTTTTAAAGCCCTGCATCGCGCTAAACTGCGCCTCCGCAATAGAGCTTGCAATAAACGGCTTATATCCCTCGTGCGTGGCAAAGTTGTCCATCAACAGGCACCAGCCGGAATTATCATTTAATCTGCATATAGTGGGTCCCTCATATCCGTAATCTGATCTAAGAGTGAATTTATCCTGCATTTTAAACTCTCCGCTAAGGCTTTCGCTGCATTCAAGAAATACTGTTTTAGCATCCTCATCTTTTGTGAACCTGTAATATATGCCAGATTCATATATTATAGATGTATCTATGACTGAGTATTCCCTGTCTATATACTTTTCAGGCTTTGAAAAGCTGATAAAATCCTTTGTGTAAGCGCGCCAAATGCGCTGCTTTTTAAATCCGTCCTCAGCAGTCTTTGACGCCCAAAACACCATGTACTCTCCGCGCTCGTGATCGTATATCGACTCCGGAGCCCACGCGCAACCGGCATCCTCAGCAGCCACCGTCACCATCCGCTGCTCTGACCAGTTCACAAGATCATCCGATTCCCATACTGCTATCCGGCGAGAGCCGCGCGTCTGACAATCAGTCCACATATCCTTCATTCCACGCCTTGAATATATGCTCAGATCTGTAGCTATCATATAAAACCTTCCGTTTTCGGCGCGCAGTATATGCGGGTCTCTGAGTCCCTTTTCTCCCTGCTCCGATTTTATTATCGGATTCCCGCCGTTCACATTCTGCCAGGTAAGAGCATCTCGCGAAAGCGCAAAATAGATCTGCTCCTCATCCGGTGTGCTTTCAGTGCCCTTAAAATGCACAAACAAATATCCTTCCATAATCACAACTCCTCCATATCTCCTTCTCAGGGATTATTATTAAGCAATTGTGAAACGTAGTTTTACAATTGCTTAAGAGATTATTATACTTACATTTTACCATAAGCCTTTCGCTTTGTCTATATCTTCGATAAAGTTTATACCGACAGTTATTACTGTAGTTTTGTTAAATTGCACAAATATATAAATATTATATAAATACAATTTTAGTTAATTGCTTATTGACTTTTTGAAAAAACATGATATAATATTACTATAATTTAAAGATCGCGCGGGATGAGACAAAGGTGTTTTATATTTACTGGATATAAAACACCTTTTTTGGATAAAATCAAAAATATATGAACTTGTTTTATCCAGAATTATTCGGCGCAAGGCAGGAGGTATATAATTATGATGACAAACGGTAATGTGGCTGAGATTTTTGGCAGCAAGGTATTCAATCTGGCTACAATGAAGGAGCGTCTGCCAAAGGCGACATATAAATCATTGCTTAAAACTATCAGCGACGGCACAAAGCTTGACGAGAGAGTTGCGGAGGTTGTTGCCAACGCGATGAAGGACTGGGCGATCGAGAACGGATGCACTCACTATACGCATTGGTTCCAGCCTATGACAGGATTCACTGCTGAAAAGCATGATTCATTCATCGCACCTACGGCAGATAACAACGTTATCATGGAGTTTTCGGGCAAGGAGCTTGTAATGGGAGAGCCTGACGCATCCTCATTCCCCTCAGGCGGACTCAGAGCCACATTTGAAGCGAGAGGATATACTGCATGGGATCCGACATCATTCGCTTTTATAAAGGATAATTCCCTTTATATCCCCACCTCTTTCCTTTCGTACACCGGCGAGGTGCTTGACAAGAAAACGCCTCTTCTGAGATCTGTAGAGGCTATCAATAAAGAAGCTAAAAGAGTATTAAAATTCTTTGGCAAAGAGCCTGCAAGAGTAACATCCTATGTAGGTCCGGAGCAGGAATATTTCCTTGTTGACAAGGAGCTGCGCAACCAGAGAAAGGATCTTGTCCTCACAGGCAGAACACTGTTCGGAGCAATGCCGCCTAAGGGACAGGAAATGGATGACCATTATTTTGGTCAGATCAAAGAAAGAGTTTCCAAATTCATGAAAGAGGTAGACGAGGAGCTCTGGAAGCTTGGAGTATATGTAAAAACAAAGCATAACGAGGTAGCGCCGTCACAGCATGAGATCGCGCCGATATTCTCGACGACCAATATTTCTACAGACCATAATCAGCTCACAATGGAAATACTCAAAAAGGTAGCAGATCATCATGGCTTCTACTGCCTGCTCCACGAAAAGCCATATGAGGGTATAAACGGTTCGGGCAAGCACAACAACTGGTCGATAGGCACATCTGACGGCGAGCTTCTTTTCAAGCCCGGCAGCAAGCCGCTTGAAAACGTACAGTTCCTGCTATTCCTTGCCGCAGTGATAAAGGCTGTAGACAAATATGCAGATATTTTGAGAGTATCCGTTGCAACGGCAGGCAACGACCACCGTCTTGGCGCTAACGAGGCTCCGCCGGCGATAGTATCCGTATACCTTGGCGATCAGCTTGCACAGGTAGTTGATGAGCTTAAAACAGGCAAGCACGAGGACAGCACTGCCGGAGAATTCCTTGAAACAGGCGTAGAGGCTCTGCCTATACTCAAGAAGGATGCTACCGACAGAAACAGAACATCACCTTTTGCATTCACCGGAAACAGATTTGAATTCAGAATGCCCGGTTCTGCTCAGTCTATAGCAGGCATAAATATCGTTCTCAATACAATAGTTGCGGATACGCTCGGCGAATGCGCTGATGAGCTTGAGGGCTGCGAGGACGTAAAGGCCAAGGCTCTTGAAATTGCGATAAATATATTCAAGAATCACGACAGAGTGATTTTCAACGGCAATGGCTACAGTGATGAATGGGTAGAAGAGGCTGAGCGCAGAGGTCTCCACAATCTCAAGACTACTCCTGAGGCTATGCCGCTGTTCAAGTCAGAGCTTTCACTCGCTTTGTTTGAAAAGCACGGCGTATTCTCAAGGACTGAAACAAGCACAAGAACTGACATCATGATGGAGGATTACGATAAGTCGCTCAATATTGAAGCGCTTACTATGCTTGATATGGCAAGACAGGAGATACTCCCTGCATGTCTTAAGTATTCAAAGTTTGTCATTGAGAATGTTATTGACAAGAGAGCTATAGGCATTGAGCCTAAGAAAGAAACAGAGCTTGCCAACAAGCTAAACGATCTTACCGAGGATCTTATAATAAGAATACAGGAGCTTGAATCAGTCGTATCAAAAACTCCTGACCTCAATGTTGATCCATTCGCATGCGGCAAGTATTATGTTGACACTGTAATACCTGTGATGAATTCGCTGCGCAAGACCGCAGATAAGCTTGAAACGATAGTGGCTAAAGATTATTGGCCGTTCCCGACATATACCGATCTTCTGTATCACGTATAATAAAAAAAGATTTCCGGCAAAACAACGCCGGAAATCTTTTTTTATTAAAATGCAATAACTCCGAATGACTCAAGAACTGATGAAACAAGTATCGCACATACAAATACAGGTGCAATGAACTTTATCATGACCTCGAACAAACGCTTTCTCTTGAAGCTGCCCGAGATACATACCTCGTCCTCTATCACCTTAGTGCCTATACCAAATGTTACAAACATACATACAAGGAACGCGCATATAGGCATAAGAACCGCGTTAGTTATGAAATCCATGAAGTCAAGGATATCAAACTTCAATATCTTAACATCAGAAAGAACACTATATCCAAGCGCAGGCAGGAAGCTTACAAGCCATGCCGCAACGCCTACGATCATTATCGCCTTTGTTCTTGCTATACCAAAATGGTCACATACACATGCAACTATCGTTTCCATTATAGAAATTGCCGATGTGAGCGCCGCTGCAAATACAAGGAAGAAAAACGCCGCGCCTATTATGTTTGACATAGGCATGTCATTAAATACCTTCGGCAGCGTCTGGAACATAAGTCCGGGACCTTTATTGAGCGCCGAGCTGTCGCCGTCCGAAAACGCAAATACAGCCGGGATTATCATAAGTCCTGCTATAACAGCTATAAGTGTATCAAATAGCTCTATCCTGCTAACATTCTTTTCAAGCGGGCTGTCCTTTGGCAGATATGAACCATATGCTATCATAATACCCATTGCAAGCGACAGAGAGTAGAACATCTGTCCCATCGCCGCAAGCACACTCGATATACTGAAATGCTCAAAGTTTGGTATGAAGAAATACTTAACACCCTCAATAGCGCCTGGCAGCGTTATTGAATAGATCGAAATACCTATCGCTAACAGAACAAGTATCGGCATAAGTATAACACTTACCCGCTCAACACCCTTCTGAACACCTCTTAGCAATACAAGCACCACCAAAAGCGTGAACACAGTCTGTCCAATAAGAAGTACCATAGGTGAACCGAGCATATCTGTAAAATAAGTGTCGCCCGCTGCCTGAGCAGCGCCGCCTGTAATATACGCAAGGAAATACCTGAGAACCCAGCCGCCGATAACATCATAATACGGCAGAATTATACATGGTATCACTGTTGCTATTATACCGACAAAACCCCATTTTTTATTGAGCGATGCAAACGCATCAAGCGAGCTTTTGCCGCTGCGCCTTCCTATGGCATTTTCAGCAGTCATCAGTGAGTAACCAAAAGTGAATACAAGCACGATATATACCAGCAGAAAGATACCGCCGCCGTGCTTAGCAGCAAGATACGGAAATCTCCATATATTGCCCAGACCAACAGCCGAGCCTGCCGCAGCAAGGACAAAGCCGAGTCCGCCGGAAAAAGTATGTCTTTTCTTTTCCATAAGAATCCCCTTCTCTGTTTATTTTATTATATACAGATTATTATACATATTATGAATGAAAATGTCAAGAAAAAAAGCCAAATTCATTAAAATTCAGCTTTTTTCTACAATTATACTATAATATACTGATCTTATATATACATACCCCGTGCGGCGCGACATGTGATACTATCTCATTCTCAGCTGTTATCTCCGCGTGTTCGCCTGTCCACAGCTCTACTGCTGATACTCTGTCCTCTATCCCTAAATACGAAAGCGGCGTAACTGCTGTTATTCCGGCTTCGCCTATATTGAACTGAGCAAGATAGTATACTCCTTTTTCTCCGTTCGCCGCCCATACTATCTCACTGCCCTTTCTGTACAGCTCCCGTCCGGCATGCGAACGCTGATCAATAGCTATCAGCTCTTTATTCTGCATAAGCGACAGCGTAAAATCATCATTGTACACCATATCCCCGCCAAACATCAGGGGTGATCTGAATATGCACCACAGCGACATCAGAAGCTTCTGCTCATCCTCTGTAAAATTAGTCATACGCGCTCCGCCAAGAGATCGTATGCCTATTTTTCCAAGCGGCAGCATGTCACAGTCAGGAAAATGCCCTTCGCCCGTATACGGAAACCAACCGCGGCAATAGTCAAACATTTTTCTTAGCGGCTCCCACGCATCCCAAAAATCATCAGTTATTCTCCACATATTCGCATTTTCGCAAAGATGCTCCGCAGCGCTCAGAGATGCGTCTCCCGGCGATAACGATAACACGATCTGTCTGCCCGTCTTATCTATTGCCTTTCTTATAGCCTCCACCTCTGAGGGGTGATACGGTCTTGCTATATCGTCTACCTTTACAAGATCCACGCCCCATGAAGCATAAAGTTCAAACAGCGAATCATAATATTCCTGCGCGCCCTCGCGCGACATATCAACTCCGCACATATCACTGTTCCACTCGCAGATGCTGCCTATATCCGCGATCTCTGCCGCGCGCCTGTCAGTACCCATGATCGCTGTATTTTTCCTCACCGCCTGACGCGGTATTCCGCGCAGAATATGTATTCCGAACTTAAGCCCGAGCGAATGTATATAATCTCCCAGCGGCGCAAAGCCCTTTCCTCCCTCAGCTGAGGGGAAACGATTTTCGGCAGGCATAAGCCGCGAATACTCGTCCATCACAAGCTCTGCTCCGCTGTTGTATTCATTGCTTGACGCATTCGGCTCATACCACTGTATGTCAACAACAATATATTCCCAGCCGTATTCCTTCAGAGCTTTTGCCATGTACTCAGCGTTTGCCCTGACCTCAGACTCTTTTACGCTCGCCCCATAGCAGTCCCAGCTGTTCCAACCCATAGGCGGCGCAGAAATATCCTTTCTTCCGTTTAAAACAATACTCATATACTATCCTCCAATCATTTTATTACGATAGTTTTGCTTATTATACACCATTGTTCTAAAAAAGTAAATACATTATATTAACATTTATAAAAATTTATTGAAACCGTAATAAATATGTGATATACTAAAATAAAAAAGGCGGTGTTATATGATATATCTTGACAACGCGGCAACTACTCTGCTCAAGCCGCCCGGCGTGGCAGAAGCTGTTGCCAATGCCATCAGCACCTTTGGAAGTCCCGGCAGAGGCGCGCACAGCGCGTCGATAACTGCCTCAAGAGCAGTATACAAAGCCCGCAGACAGATAGCTTCGCTTATAGGCGCAGAAAGCGCCTCTGACATTGCATTCTGCTCAAATGCTACCGAAGCGCTCAACACGGCTATACACGGTATTTTCAGCAACGGAGACCATGTGATCACCACAGTAACCGAGCACAATTCAGCGCTGCGTCCTCTCTACCTGGCGCAAATGCGCGGCACGGAGGTGTCATATATCCATATTGACAGCAGAGGCATCCTTGATTACAAGTCTGTTGAAAAGCTTATCAAAAACAACACAAAAGCGTTCGTGATTAACCATGCCTCTAATGTAACAGGTAACACAGCCGAGCTTGATTTTTTTATTGAATTAAAAAAGAAATACGGGCTTTTGCTTATCACAGACGGAGCGCAATCAGCCGGCACACTGCCCATAAACGTCAAGGATATTGATGTGTTCTGCTTTACCGGGCACAAGGGGCTTATGGGACCTCAGGGCACGGGCGGCATTTACGTAAAGCCGGGCATAAAAATAAACCCCCTCAAATCGGGAGGCAGCGGCATACGCAGCTTTGACCGCCTGCATCCGGACACAATGCCGGACGCTCTTGAGGCGGGAACTCTGAACAGCCACAGCATAGCAGGACTGAGTTGCTCATTAGAGTTTATATCAAAAACCGGAGTAGACTCTATACACAAAAAGGAATCCGCACTCTGTGAAATTTTTCTTGATAATCTGGACAGAAATGAAGATATAACGGTATACGGCGACGTCAGCGCAGAAGTGCGTGTTCCTGTCATATCACTCAATATTTCGGATATGAGCTCCTCATATGTAAGCGGTATTCTTGCGGAGGAATATGGTATTGCCACACGCGCCGGCGCGCACTGCGCTCCGCTTATACATAACGCTCTGGGTACAGCCGAGCGCGGAGCTGTAAGATTCAGCTTCAGTTACTTCAATACTGAGGACGACGCAATAAAAGCTGCAAAAGCTGTAAACGAAATAGCTAAATATAACTGAGGTATATTATGAGAACAAAAAAACTTTACTCTGTTCTCAGCTTCCGAACCACCACAGCTGCGATGGAGGCGGAGGAACTGAGCCATGAGCTTTGTCTTTCAGGCAGGATAATACCGCTGCCGCCGCAGATCTCGGCAGGCTGCGGGCTGGCGCTGCGCCTCCTGCCTGAGGAGCGGGAAATATTCATGTCACACTGTGATAAAAAGCTGTGGGAAAGCTGCGCGGAGCTGCTGCTATAGTTTCCTTTCCAGCTCCCTGCCTTACATGATACCATTTGTTAAGGCAGCCCCGGCAGCAGCAGGCTGTGGCGTGCTGCGCCCTGAACACGGGGTGACCGCGCATTGGCGTCTGTCGTCCATCGTTAGATATGACCGCTGGCGCGAGTCGATCCCTTACAAAATCAGCTGCGTGTGAGCGTATAACATCTAAACCCTTTTCAGATATATAATCCTTATCAGCCTTGCTCAAATGAAAACTGCTTCTGAATTTTGACCTTTCAAGCTTATCCAATGCCTGTTCTATAGTCTGCACAGGACAGTCACTCCCCTCTGCCAGTCAGCCTGAATTCCGGTATGTTGTCCTTATCCATCGCGGCATCGGCTGCTATATCCGCTCTTTGAGCAAACAGCTTTTTTGAAAGCGTTTCATTGAGTATCTCTATATACCGTTCTCTGTAGTATTCCGCTTCAAATGCCCCTTCGCCGTACATAGAGTTATTTATGTCTATTTCCTTGCGTATCAGGTAGCATACGTGCGCCTTGATGATATAGTAATATCCGACATCATATATAAGTCCGCTGTTATCTCCCGGCTCGTTCACTCCAAGTATATCAAGAGTGTCAAATCCATACAGCTCTGACATTTTCACAAACACAGTTAGCGGTATATCGTTCTTTCCTGTTTCATACTTGGCAAGAGCGTTACGCGATATTCCGAGCATATCGGCTGCCTCAGCCTGTGTAAGCCCGAGCTTTTTACGATACAGAGCCAGCTTGTAATAATAATATCCCATAATTACACCTTCCCGCAAATATTTGATCGATATATATATTATAGATTAATACAAACCTCTTGTCAAGCAAAAAAGGACATATCTCAAACGAAGATCACCGCTCGACGTACCCCGTACGCCTTCGGGCAAGGGGGCTGCGCCCCTTCGCTTCTTCCGTTCTGCACTATTTTTCTAAAGCCCCCCAAGGCTGTTGCAAACTCATTGAGTTTTGCAACAGCCTCCTCTGCTCCGAATCATTTTCTCCCCCAAAAAACAGCGGGGCTGTAAAAACCTTCCGGTTTGGTACAGCCCCGATATATCAGTTTTCTATAAACACTGCTGAAGCTCCGCTAAGTTTGCATGATCCGTTCTCTATTACGGCATCTGCGCCCACTGAATACAATATCCTGCCCTCAGCCTTTACCTCCGCCGGCGAATCAGCAGGGTTTATTATAACGGTCACCGTCTGACCGCTACCGCTGCGCTTATACACCAGCGGATACCCGTCTGACAAAAATTCTATCTTAGCGCGGCTCTGCAGCGCCGGAGTCTTTTTCCTCAGCTCTATAAGTCTCTTTACTTCACTTCTGAGCGACTTGCTGTCATTCATCTGTGAAAGCGCATCAGGCCTGTCGGCTGACGGATCTATCATAATATAAAGCTTCTCTGCTGAAGCGTTTGAAAATCCCGCGTTAAGCGTTTTATCCCACTGCATAGGCGATCTTGCACCTGTTCGGTTGAATCCGCCCTCCACCGATTCTATTCCCGGAAGATACCTCATACCTATCTCGTCGCCGTAATAAATAAACGGCGCTCCGGGCATTGAAAGCAAAAACGCAAACGCCACTTTCAGCTCGTCTGTATCAAGCCTATACGACAGCCTGTCCATATCATGATTTCCTGATGGAATACATATAAGTCCCTTTTCGTCCGTCTTTGCGTAATTCTCCTTGTATTTCGCCACAAACTCTTTGGCTGAGCCCTTGCCGCGTCTTGAAAAATACGGCTCGTCACATCTGAATAAATCATTATAATGAGACGGTCCGAAATGCAACAGAAAGTCCATATGGAATCCGCCTATCAGCGACTTATCCGGCTCTCCCCATTCCGATACCATTGCCGCCTCAGGAAATTCGCTGTCAAGAAAAGCTCGTATATCCTGCCACAAGGCTATAGTTCCCTTTCCGTCCTCATCGTTTTTCACAAGCGAGCCTGCCATATCCACCCTGAAACCGTCGCATCCGGCGCTGAGCCAGAAACGCATTATATCTTTAAGAGCCTCGCGTGTTGCCAGGGGTCCAGGTGCGTCCATTGGCTGCTGCCACTTCTGCTCAGGATCGGGCTTGTAAAAACCGTAATTGAGCGCGGGCTGTGACGAGAAGAAATTCACTACCGCCGAACCGTCGCGCTGTGATATACCCCTTAAGCACGCCATTCCCTGCGGTACACACCATATACTGTCAGTCCATACGTAACGGTCTGTATATTCATTTTTCTGCGGCTTTTTAGATTCTGTGAACCATTTGTGCCTGTATGAGGTATGACCCGGAACAAGATCAAGTATTACCCTCATGCCGCGCTTGTGCGCCTCACAAAACAATCTTACAAGATCGTCATTTGTGCCATACCGCGGCGCAACTGTATAATAGTCCTCTACATCATATCCGGCATCGTCAAACGGAGAAAGGTAACACGGATTGAGCCAGATCGCATTTGCTCCCAATTCCGCAATATAATCAAGCTTTTCAATAATGCCGTTTATATCTCCTATACCATCTGCATTTGTATCATTGAACGATTGCGGATATATCTCATAAAAAACCGCATTATCGAGCCATGACGGATTATTTGTGTTCATATCATTACATCCTTTCCTTATTGATTTTTCATCTTACATATGATATTATAATACTGAGATACACAATTATCTACTGAAATAATACTATATACCAATACTATTCTATCATGGAGGTCAACATGAATACATCAGCAGAGCACGAAAACAGAGTTCATACCTCGCCGGAAAAACCGTTCTCATTTTACGGTTGCAAAATACCTGATCTTTTTTCTGATGTGCCTCTGCACTGGCACAGCGAGTATGAGATCAGCTGTATCCGCGATGGTCAAGGTATTTTCAGAATAGATGACGCTGAATACGAAGCTGCAGCCGGAGATATCATACTCATACAGCCAAATATCGTTCATTCTATCCGCACTCCGGCAGGCGGGTACATAATATATGACACTATAGTATTCAACAGAGATCTTCTTGGCTCTGCCGTGCAGACACGCGCCTGCTCTCGATATATAACCCCATCTTCATCCGGCATACTGCGCCTGAATGCGCGAATAAGCAAGACTGACAAGGGCTATAAGGATCTTCACAGCTGCGCATGCTCCGCCGCTGCGCACGCCGCTAATGACAGCGCTCTCGATGACATTATACTAAAAAGCCGACTTCTTGAATTTATTTATCTTATGATATTTAATGGACATTACTCAGGAGTTTCGGCTGAAAGCGGAGCCTCCTCGCTTAAGCCGGCGCTGGAATATATCCGCTCTCATCTGCACGAAAGCATAGATATTAGAACGCTCGCGCAGCAATGCCATCTCAGCGAAAGCCGATTTATGTCGGTGTTCCGGCGCATAACCGGTCAGACCGCTATCGAATATATAAACAGGCTGCGCATTCGCGAGGCATGTTACCTGCTGCGCACCACAGATAACGATATCCTTGATATTGCTTATAGCTGCGGTTACAGAAATCTGTCAAATTTTAACCGTCATTTCAGAAAAATAATCAGCCTTTCGCCGCGCGAATATCGACAAAAAGATGTAAAAATGTAGAAAAACTTAATTTTTGCTTGCAAAAATCAAGTTTATAAAGTAAAATATATTTGTGGAAATTTACTTGTTCAGAGGGCACATTCAGCAGATCACATCAGGGGATCACCAGCCTTGCGGTCAGCTTTCCTATGCGCCCCGAAGAACTCCATACTGCTGATTGAAAATCATTTTATTCTTTCAATCAGCAAAATAAACATAATGAGGAGGGACTCCAATGGAAAAGCTTTTTAAGCTAAAAGAAAACAAAACTAATGTTAGGACGGAAATAATTGCGGGATTTACAACTTTTCTTGCGATGGTTTATATTCTTGCCGTCAATCCGTCCATATTGTCAGCAGCCGGAATGGAGCCGGCAGCAGTATTCACAGCTACGGCAGTATCAGCAGCAATCAGCTGTATGTTCATGGCATTTTTCGCAAATTATCCAATCGCCTTGCATCCGGCATGGGACTCAACGCATATTTCGCATATTCAGTATGTGTGCCTATGGCTGAAGCCGGCATACAGAACCCATGGCAGATAGCGCTCACTGCTGTGCTTGTTGAAGGTATCATATTTGTAATTCTATCAGCATTCAAATTTAGGGAAACTCTTGTAAATAAAATACCCGCCAATCTCAAATATGGTATATCAGCAGGTATAGGTCTTTTTATAGTCATTGTCGGACTCAAAGGAGCTAACATTATAATCACTGATGCCTCGACTCTGATTGCCTTGGGCGATGTGACAACGCCTCAATTCGCTCTTGCGTTTATAGGATTCTTGATAATTGCCATTCTCCACCACTTTAAGGTTCCGGGTGATATCTTGATCGGAATACTTGCCACCTGGGTTTTAGGAATGATAGCTCAGGCAACAGGTTGGTACACCGTTGACGCTGAGGCAGGAGCCGCCTCGCTTTTCCCGGATTTCTCGGCAAAGAGCTTTATCCCTGCAGCTCCATACCTGTTCAAATTCGACTTCAGTTATGTAGCTGGACATTTCATAGAATTTCTTATCATAGTTTTCTCATTCCTGTTCGTTGACCTGTTTGATACAGTAGGAACTGTTATAGGTGTTGCCGAAAAAGGAAATCTGCTCCGAAAAGACGGATCACTTCCAAGAGTAGGCGCGGCGCTCATGTCCGATGCGCTCGGAACTATTGCAGGAGCATGCCTCGGTACATCTACAGTAACAAGCTATGTTGAAAGCAGCGCTGGCGTTGCTCAGGGCGGACGTACCGGACTCACTGCTGTAACGACCGGTGTGCTCTTCCTTATAGCGCTTGTTCTTTCACCGATATTCCTTGCAATACCCGGATTTGCAACTACACCTGCTCTGCTGTTTGTTGGTCTGCTTATGCTTTCATCAGTCAAGAAAATGACATTTGAGGGCGACATCGCAGACGTTGTAAGCGGATTTGTAGCTATTATTATGATGCCGTTCACCTACTCAATAGCGAACGGAATAATGTTCGGAATATTATCTTGGGTGATACTCAAGGTCTGCACCGGTAAGATAAAAAATATACATCCGGTAATGTGGATATCAAGCCTGTTATTTGTGCTGAGAATAATAACTCTTGTAATATGATGAAAATATGATCCTTGATGAGGCTGTAAGCATGCTGAATTGCAACAGCCTCATTTTTTGTATATCGTTTTTTATGCTCAGCCAAAATATCCACGAATAATACTCCGTATTTCAGGCTAAAATATAACAAAAACGAAATGAGGTGCGCAAAAAAACCATGTCAGATATGTTTTGCTTTCAATGCCAACAGACAGCGGGCAATAAATGCTGTCTGCATTCAGGAGTATGCGGAAAAAAACCGGAAACTGCCCGCTCCCAGGACGAATTGATATATGAGCTTATCCGTCTTTCGGATGCCGTTCTGGAACGCGGCAAAAGGACAGTCGAAACCGACAGACTTATAATAGACGGACTTTTTGTCACACTTACGAACGTTAATTTTGACAACGCGGCTATAGAGGAATACACTGCCCACGCTGCCACACTGCGCCGCGAAATAGCAGAGGATATTCCCGTGGAAGTACCATCTCTTTTTAATGGTAACACGGATATTGTTTCGCTCCGCTCCACATTGCTTTTCGGTCTTAAGGGTATGGCTGCATACGCACATCATTGCATGGCGCTTGGCTTTTATGACGAAAATGTGATTAAATGGTTTTATAAAGGGCTATCTAAATGCGCAAGGGAGCACTCAGTAGAAAAATGGTTAGAATTGATACTTGAATTTGGTATGATAAACCTAAGGTGTATGGAATGTCTTGACATTGCTCACACAAAAACCTTTGGTATACCTTCTCCAGCAGCAGTAAACACTGATATAAAAAAAGGACCGTTCATAGTAATATCAGGACACGATCTGCTTGACCTAAAGCAGCTGCTTGAGCAGACTGAGGGAAAAGGAATAAATATATATACACACGGCGAGATGCTGCCCGCGCATGGCTATCCTGAGCTAAGGAAGTACAAGCATCTTGCAGGCAATTTTGGCACTGCCTGGCAGAATCAGCAGCATGAATTCAAGGATCTGCCCGCTCCTGTGCTTTTCACTACAAACTGCATAATGCCTCCGCTTAATAATTATAAGGATAGAATATATACGACATCTGTTGTTGGATATGACGGGCTCACACACATAGAGACCGACGCTAACGGCAAAAAGGATTTTACGCCGCTTATTGAGCATTCACTGAGGCTTGGGGGATTTGAAAAGGATATGTGTATGTGCGGAATTAACGGAGGGCATATATTGCATACAGGCTATGCGCATGACACCGTGCTCAGGCACGCTGCCGCTGTTATAAACTCCATAAAAAGCGGAGCAGTAAAGCGCATCTTTCTTGTTGGCGGCTGTGACGGTGCACACCCCGGAAGAAACTACTATACCGAATTTGTAAAGTCACTGCCCATGGACACAATAATCCTAACGCTCGCCTGCGGAAAATACAGATTCAATGATATTGATCTCGGAGACATCAGCGGTCTACCGCGCATTATGGATATTGGTCAATGCAACGACGCATACAGCGCAATAAAAATAGCCTCGGAACTTGCCGAAGCCCTGAACTGCTCTGTAAACGACCTGCCGCTCACGCTTGTACTCTCATGGTATGAGCAGAAGGCTGTTTGCATCCTGCTTTCCCTGCTTGCATTAGGCATTAAAAATATATATCTCGGACCTACTCTGCCGGCATTTCTTTCTGAAAATGTTGTGAAGCTGCTTTCAGATACGTACGGATTAAAGCCCATAACAACGCCTGAGCGCGATATAGCGGATATTCTTTCACAAGTATAAAACAATTATATAAGCAAAACGCGAGGCTGACGCAAACTCATTGAGTTTTGCACTCAGCCTCTTTATTATATACAATAATTATTTTGTCGGCGCGCCGTACATATTATGATCGCGCGTACCATCAGTACAAAGCAGCACAAGCAGCCATATAGTACCTATAAAAGGAACAAAGCTTATAAAATACCACCAGCCCGACTTTCCTATATCATGCAGACGGCGAACAAGCACCGCAAGTGAGGGAACTATCGCTCCCAGAGCAGCAAGGCTAATAAGCGCCGTAAATATAGGCACACCGATTATATTATCAATTATTGCTGCTACAATATACGCTGCAAAATAGAATATGCAATAGAAAAGAACAAAACCCCAGTATTCCTTTCTTCTTGCTCTACCGTTAAAATCAGCATAATGCTGGAAACACTTTTTAAAATACTCGAACAAAGACAGCTCCGGCTCAGACGGCTGTGAGCCGTGAGCTCCGTAATTATACTGACCGTAATTCTGCTGGTTGTACCCCTGCTGTCCATAGCTCTTACTGTAATCCTGCTGATAGCTGTTATTCTGCTGATAGCCGTCATTCCCCTGCGTATCCACTACTTTTGCACCGCAGTTTGGGCAAAAAGCGTTGTTTTCATTGAGCTGACAACCGCAATTTGAACAGTACTTCATTAATATAATACCTCCTGAAATATTTTTTATGATGGAGCTCGCTCCGATCCCCAAAAAACAGACAGCTTATTAAAATAATATGTATTCATGTCTGTTTTACGAATGCTTGATCTTTAATTCTTTTTCGATCAAGACTCATTCTCATACCGATATTATATACTATATTGTTAATAAAATCAACAATTATTTGTTCCTTTTAATAAAAAAATTTTATATTTTTCTATTGACAAATATATCTTGATTTGCTATAATAGTAAGGTAGTTGATCGTCGGGGTGTAGCGCAGCTGGTAGCGCACACGTCTGGGGGGCGTGATGCCGCAGGTTCAAGTCCTGTCACTCCGACCATATTGAGTGTTCCTGTAGGATATGAATTATCTTTCAGAACACTCTTTTTTTATAGTTTAGTTTAAAATACTGGGGATCATAGGATAGCATCCGCCATCCATCAGCGCGGCGGGAATGGGGCTGTAGCAAAATTCACAGACCACATAAAGCGAAAAGAACAAAGCAGATAAGCCATTTTTTAAGGATCACTGCTATCAAGTTTAAGGTGGAAATTTTCATAAATGAAAATTTCAGCATTAAGATCGCTTTATGTTACGAACGAAACTCACCGCTCGACGTACCCCCGTACGCCTTCGGGCAAGGGGGCTGCGCCCTTCGTTTCGTCCGTTCTGCACTATTTTTCTAACGCCCCAAGGCTGTTGCCAAACTCGTTGAGTTTGGCAACAGCCTCATGTTAATTATACTATACCGTGCTTTAAGCACATATTAACCGCTCCCGCTCTGCCTTTCACGCCGAGCTTTTCATATATCGTGCTGAGATAATACTTTACCGTCCTTACTGAGCTGCCTATTATAGAGGCGATTTCTGAGTTCGTATGTCCGCTGCACATAAGCCTTAAAATCGCCAGCTCTTTTTTACTAAAATTATAATCCATATTCTTTTCCGTCTCCAGAAACAACGGATACAGCACTGCTATCTTTTTTGTATTTAATATAACTATTTCAAGATACTTATTCGGATCATCTTCTTCAATCATCTTAAGCATATCGAGCACAGCTATTCCGTATTGCGCTATTATTCTGATGTATCCATATTCTTCACATAAGCTCAGCACCGTTTTCAATTCGGTTTTCCACGCAATATTTTTCATTCTGTAATATATAACAGCCCTTAATACTGCCGCCTCCATATGACAGATAGTTCGCTGATATCTGACAAAGTATTCATCTGCCCTATTCAGCAAAGAAAGAGCTTCCTTATACATCTGCTTAACAATATATATCCTTATCTTTGTAAAATAGCGATACCTGTCTATGATATAAAAATCGCCTTTCTCATCAGGAGCAGCATTATCAAACCACTCAGCCGCCTCGTTTCCACCCCCGTCAAGCATAGAAAGATTAACAAGAAACGCTTCCACATTACCATATAGCTCCTCATTCGGCAATATACGTCCTTTAAGCTTATCAATGGCATTATAGGCATAGTTAAGCTTACCCGCTGCCACATATATTCTTGCCATAACACCAAGAGCAGCAAATTGCAGCTGCATATTACCTGTAGCCTCTGCCTCATAATAACCTGAATTAAGTAAAGTAAGCTCCTCGGTATAATTAGAATCTGTATTCTTTTCAAAAAGACTTTCTCCAAGGGCTATCTCCATAATACCGCGGCAGTCCTTTCCCAGCACAAAATTCACTGATTGCTTAAGCATTTTATACAGCAACCTATCGTTTTTTGTCCACTTACAAAAATCCTTTCCGCCGTTGATTATACCGGGCATGTTACCGCTAACGCTCATGCTTTGAACATTCAGCTTACCGCACATAGCTGCCGGAGCATACTTTCTAAAAACATCTGCTAATCCCTTTATTCCTCTATGTGGAAGCGCTATATCAAGATATGCTATTTTATCACGAGCATTCTTTTTTTTGCTCTTTAGTTTCTGCCTGTTTTAAATAGTCAACAAGCTTTGAATAGTATTCCTCGCTCTTGTCAGGATCGCATAGTATTGAGTATAGCATGCTCAATGCGCTCATAAGCTCCGGAGAAGTATAAACTATGCTGTCCGGAACAGAAAAATAATATTCCCGCAACTTATAAAATGATCCGTTTCCTGCATGCTTTTCTGCATTCTTCAAAAGCAGCTCTGCTACTTTTTCCCGATTTTCCGCAAGCTTATAGTAATATAGCGCATTTGTTATATCATTGTTCAGTGCGAAATACAAGGCAGTGCTCTCATATTGGCGCACAAGGAACGACTTTGGGTATTCGGTTCTCTGTTTCCAGCTCAAATAATAGCTAAACAGCTCCATTATTTCATATTTGCCGCTCGGCGACCATTTAATAAAGTTTCCTATTCCTAATATCTTTTTTAAAACATCATTAACATCACTCTGCCCGCTGAGCATTTGCGCTTCCTCTATTGTAAATTCCGAAAGATGTCCTATCTGTATCATGAACTTCCGCATATCATCACTGAATCTCGCCCAAAGACGTTCATCAAAAATCTTATATATATCATGCCTTGTTCTATTGAATACTTTTTCTATATCCGCACCTTGCTCATAGTTCTTTACAAACACCCTTATCCCCAAAAGCCAGCCACCTGTGTTTACTGCCAACCAATCTGCTATATCGCGGCTTACGCTTTTGCCCATTTTTTCAAACAGCTCCTCTATCTCGTCAGCATTGAGCGCATAAAAATCATATTCATAGCTTATCATCATGCCCGTTATATAATACGGCTTGAGAAACTGCGGCAAAACTCTCCTGCCAAGCATATAGAACTTTGTATCACTGCCGCACTTGTTTAGGGCGTCTGTTATCAGACAATATACCTCCTCTCCATTTTGAATATCGTCTATAACTATATTTTTATTTTTCCCATTTAACGCGCTGTTAAGCTTTCTTCCAAAATCTTTATCTGTACAGCTCAGATACTCATATTCCTGACCGGTGTAATCAAAATACTGTTTCATCAAAGTTGTTTTGCCCCAGCCTGTATGCGCGCTGAAATACGCAGCCTTTTTGTTCTGCATATCCTCTTTGATCTTATTTATCTGTGCTGTACGCAATATTTCTTCTTTGTCCACAATCATCACCTCTGCTTTTTGCATTGTAAATCATGCTATAGTATTCCGTTACTGTAACATAGATTAATAGCCGCTGTTCTTCCACGGACATTCAGCTTCGTATATATATTGCTAAGATGGAACTTAACCGTGCGGACCGCAACGTCTGTAAGCCTTGCTATCTCTTCATTTGACAGCCCGTCACACACAAGCTTCAACACCGTTTTTTCACTGTCTGTCAACCCATAGTCCTTGCTTTTTTCCGCTTTCATATAATTCGGATAATACAAAGCCTGTCTTTTGGATCTTATCATCAGCTCTTTTACATAGTCGTCATCCGGTTCAGACTCTAATGCAGAAAGCAAATCATATATACTATTACCGTACCTTGCTATTGCACGTATAAAACCATATTCTCTGCATTTTTCCACAGTGTCGGAGAAAATCCCTCTCCAATCCTCGTTTTTCATACGGTAATACAGTATGGATTTCAATATGAGCACATCAATATACAGATAAAATCTTTCATAGCTGTTAATATACTGCTCGATACGGCTCAACAACGATAACGCCTCATCATACATACCTTTTATGATATATATTCGTATCTTAACGATATACCTGTATCTATCCATGATATAAAAACCATCGTTTTCGTCCGGAGCCTTCTTTTCAAACCATGCGTTCACTGCTTTGCTTTCGCCTATAAGCATAGATAAATAGACCCGAAACGCCTCAATATTTTTGTATATTTCATCTGTTTTACTTACGCGCCCCATGAGCTTATCTATTGCCGCAACTGCCGATTCAGGCTTTCCTAACGCGGTATAAATACGGGAGATCACTGCCAATGCCGCAAACTGAAGCTGTATATTGCCTGCCTGCTCCCCCTCATAGTAACCGGAATTAGCTAATATGAGCGCCTCTGCATAATTACCGTCCATGCTTTTTTCAAACAGACTTTCTCCAAGAGCTATCTCGGCAGCTCCATTGCTTCTTTTGCCCATCACTATCGAAACGGGCGACTTGAGAGTTCGATACATTGTTCGCTCTCTCTTTGTCCATGCGCAAAGATCCTTCCCGCCATTCATCACGCTTGGCATATTTCCGGTTATACCAAACTCCTGCAATGTGATAACGCCTCTTACTACTGATGTTGAATATGCTTTTATAAGCTCATCCAAATCTTTGATTCCACGATGAGCAAGCACAATATTTAAATATGCAAGCTTCCCCATTGCTTCCTTTCGCTTATCTTTATCCTCTGTAAGGCGCACATATGTTTCAAGTCTTTTTCTGTATTCTTCACTTTTTTCCGGATCCCCTGATATAGAATACACCATACTAAGCGCGCTGATAAGCGCGGGCTTTTTTCCAACATAATCATCCGGCAAAGCGGTATAATAATCTTTCAGCTTATAGAAGTTGCCGTTCCCCTCGTGCTTTTCAGCATTTTCTTCCAGGAGCTGCACTACCTTGTCGTTGGCTTCTGACATTCCGTAATATTTTACGGCATTTGGTATGTCGCAAATCCCCTCGAAATATTCTGCCGTTCTTTTATAAAAGTCGTTTCTGAATTCTTTTGTATATTCAGTTCTCTGCTTCCATTTTAGATACTCATTAACCAATGCCTCGACATAATACACGTTATCGTTTCCTTTTTTTATAAAGCTTCCAAGTGTTTCTGCCTCTGCCACATGTTTTTCCGCCTCAGTTTCTCCTGATATTTTCTTTGCCTGATCTATTGTAAATTCAGAAAGATGACCGATCCTTATCATCATATTTCTCAGTCCTTCACTGAACTGCATCCATAATCTCTCATTGAAATACTCAAAAACATCTCTTGTGCACATTCGGTTAATATCTGAATATGCCCTATTCTCCTCATAATTATTTACATAGACCAGTACTGCCAGTACCCATCCGCCGGTGTCTGCTTTTATTTTGGAAGCGGTGGAAATAGATATGCTTTTACCATTCCTAATAAATATTTCCTGTATTTCCTCAGCAGTGAATGCGAAAAATTTCTGGTCAAAATCGACCATAACATCAGCAATAGAAAATGGCATCAAATACTCAGGTATCCTGCTTCTGCCTATAATATAATACCTTGTTTCTTTTCTGCTTTCACATATAGCTGTAGTTATCTCATACATGTATTTACCGCCCTCCTGCACATCGTCTATCACGATATGCCTGGTCCCATTAGCGGTCTCTATCTTCAGTCTATTGCTGAAATCCTCATCACGGCAGGATAAATAAGCATATTTCCTTTTTTTATTTTCCATATACTGTTTTATCAGCGTTGTTTTTCCCGACCCTGTATATGCGCAGAAATATGCCGCTTTTTTATCTCTGATACGGTTGGTTATTCTATCTATATGCGAGCTTCGTATTACAACGTTGTTATCCACTGTTACTCCTCCGTATTCCTGTATTTCATTCCCTTATCCCTCGTTATTTCCGGCTCTATCATAATCCCTTATCATAATTATATCATATCTTTTTTATTTTGTCACTTATATTATTCCGATTTTTCTGATTTTTTTCTGCGAATTGCCCTTTTTACCTGCTTTGTTTGATATAATTATGTTAATAATTTGGCTCTGTTGAGCCATAAGAAAAAAAAGAACAGTATTTCTGTTTATAAATCACCTCTAAAGCCGCATCTCTGACAGAATGCCTGCTCAACTGCATATCAGCTGTATATTTAATTATTTATCTTGAATTTTCAGGAAACTAATAGTATAATAATACCATAGATATACAAACGAAAGGAACATTAGGTATGTATAGATCATTCAAGCTTCTGCCGGCAGCGCTGCTGTTTTTTGCAGCTGTGCCGGCATTGGCGGAACAGCCGGTAAATATAAAAGTAAACAATACTTCCGTTATGGCGGAACAGCCTCCTATTATCGAAAACGGGCGGACGCTTGTGCCGCTGCGCGCTATTTTTGAATCGCTCGGGGCGGCTGTTGAATGGGACGATCCCTCAAAAACCGTGACTGCCTCTCGCAGCGATACGAGTATTTCTCTTACAATAGGCGCTGATACGGCACTTGTGAACGGAGCTGAGGCTGCTCTTGACGCTCCCGCAAAGATAGTAAATGACAGCACTCTCGTTCCGGTTAGATTCATTGCTGAGAGCTTTGGCTGCTATGTGGGCTGGCAGGACTCCACTAAGACCGTTTTCATAGCTGACGGCGCAGACATGCCCTGCAGAGATCTCACAGTTCATTTCCTTGATGTTGGACAGGCGGACTCCATACTTATTCAGCTGCCCAACAACGAAAATATGCTTATTGATGCCGGAAAAAACAGCAGTGGTGAATTTGTTACAGGTTATATTAGCGCCCTTGGCATAGATACTCTTGACTATGTTGTCGGCACTCATCCTCACGAGGATCATATTGGCGGGCTTGATGATGTTATTGACTGCTTTAATGTTGAAAAATTATACATGCCCACAGTTCAAGCTGACACCGCAACATACAGAGATGTTTTAGAATCCGTCTCGGCAAGCTCACTGACTATCACCCCGGCAAAAGCGGGCACTGAGATCTATAATTCCAACGGCATCCAAATAGAGATAATTGCGCCCGTATCTGCTCAATATGATGATCTAAACAATTACTCAGCAGTCATACATATGACCTTTCTTGACAGTGATTTTCTGTTTATGGGCGACGCTGAGGAGCTCGTAGAAAATGAGCTGACCGCGGACATTGACACAGATGTTTTAAAGGTGGGACATCACGGCTCTGATTCGTCTACATCCTATTCTTTTCTTGAACGGGCTACTCCTGAATATGCCGTGATCTCCGTTGGCGCGAACAACAGCTATGGTCATCCCTCAAATATTGTTATCGACAGGCTGCAAAGCTTCGGCGCAACGGTTTTTCGGACCGATATTGACGGCACCATAATTATTAGCTCTGACGGAAACAGCATTACTGTTCCATCCGCCCGGAATACAGCAAATGAAACTGTATATATCACCAAAACAGGGGCGATGTATCATCGCGAGAATTGCGGCTATCTTGGCAGCAGCAAAATTCCCGTCTCGCTTTCAGAGGCGCGGAAGAAATACCTGCCCTGTTCAAGATGCGATCCGCCGCTCTGACAATTTAACATATTCTATCCATAAAAAATGCACCCGCTAAGCTCTGAGTACCTTATTACTGCCTTGTTACAGTAGAGGTACACAGCGCTCCGCGGGTGCGCGTTTTTTATCTCCAGCCCTGTTCGGTCTGATATTCTACTATTATATCTCTGTTTTCCGCCTCAAAATCATTCAGCATCCTGTTCACCTCGTCAAGGTCGCTTTCAGTAGGCGTATACCAGGTTTTTGACTCAAAATATTCCACCAGATCATCATCATTGAATGTATATCCGTGGCGTGCATATATCTCGTTCAAGATTATCTTTATTTCCTGCCTTGTCATACCCTCCAGCTCGTCACGAGTGATTATCCGGCTGTCGCTCGGATACGCATATTTGCCATCTGTCACCGGTGCAGAATGCGTGCTCTCCGGCTTAGCTGCAGGCGCTTCTGTCGGCTTCTTTGACGGAGCCTGTGTTTTTTTCGCGGGCGCCGGAGTAGGCGCTTTTGTTGGCTTTGGCGAAGGTGTTGGCGTCGGTGATGGAGATGGCGACGGCGATGCTGTTACTGTCGCTGTGGGCGACGGAGACTCTGCCGCTTCCTCTGTAAAGCTTCCGCCCAGCAAATGAAAAAATATCAGAAATGTCAGCGCGAAAAGAGCTACCATTCCTGCAACCGACAAAGTTACCACGAGCGCTGTATTCTTTTTCTTTTTTCCCTTTTTAGAACTTTTTCCTTTTTTGCCTGACATATTTATCTTCACCCCTTTTATCCTCGGTATATGTGTCACGTCATAGGCTTTCTTATAACGCGGCGCCTCCTCATATCCGTCATCTTCGTACTCATCATATTCGTCGTCATATTCGTATTCATCATTTTGACCGCTGCCAAAATATCTTGGCTTCTCCGGCTCACTATCACATATCGGACATTTTTGTGCGAGAGGATCAAGTTCCCTGCCGCATTTGCTGCAATACCTCTGCACCGCGTCACAGACCGGACATTTCTGCGTTACAGGATCAAGTTCCCTGCCGCATTTGCCGCACACTCTTTTGACTTTCTCTCCCTCGCAGCTGCTGCATTTATGTGTGAACGGGTCGAGAACCTTGCCACATTTGCTGCAATATACAGCATCACTATCTGCCTGTTCCGACTGCAAAGTCATATCCGCTTCTCTTACCGGATTACCACAGTATTTACATATTATTGATCCGGATTCAAGCTCCGAACCGCATACACTACATTTCATACCCACTTTCTCCTTTCTGTTTCTATATTTATAGCCGATTGTAAAACTCTAAATTCTTAGGTTTTATGCGGCTTTTTTTACTCAATTTATAATGATTTTTCTCCG